>NVRZ01000260.1 GCA_002401055.1 Bacteroidota bacterium | reverse complement strand
CCGGATTGTGTGATGGTACCGCTACTGTTGCGATCACCGGAGGTACAGGACCTTATTCATATTTATGGAGCGATTCAGGTGCACAGACTTCAACTACTGCTACTGGATTGTGTGGTGGAGTATATACCGCAATTATAACGGATGCGAATAACTGTACGCTGTCCGACTCGGCTAGCCTGCCATCTCCAACTATACAAACGGCCATTACAGATGCCACTTGTGTTGGAGTCTGTGACGGATTGGCTACCGCGACTCTTTCTGGCGGGACTAATCCTTACACTTATGACTGGACAGATAGTCTCGGTGTTTCAATTGGAGCGGCTCAGACTGTATCAGGGCTCTGTGTCGGATCATTTGCTGTTCTTGTAACGGATAGCGCAGGTTGTATGATGATTGACAGCATCAGTATTGCTGAACTATCAAGCGTAACACCAATTCCTGTATCAACTATAGATGTATCATGTTATGGATACTGTGACGGATCAGGAGTTATAACTGTATCAGAAGGTGCAGGTCCTTATACCTACGCATGGGATGATGGTCAAACTACCGAAACACCGGCGAGTCTCTGTGCCGGAACGTATTATGTAACAGTTTCAGATATTAATGGATGTATGGGGATCATGTCCATTGACATTACTCAGCCTTCGGTATTTGAATCTACCGCGGTTACCCCTGCCGATATATTGTGCGATGGACAGTGCGATGGCATTGCTACGGTAGGTGCGATTGGAGGCACTACACCCTATACTTTTTCGTGGGATGATGGTGCCAATCAGAGTACAGCAACTGCATCTAATTTATGTAGCGGTACTTACACTGCGTTAATAACTGATGCTCAGGGATGCACGATAGACAGTACACTTACTATCATCTCGCCACCTAAGCTATTGGCAGCATTTTCAGACACTTTGGTAAAATGTATTTACGATTGTAATGCGTGGATAGAAGTAGTTCCTTCAGGTGGCGTGCCGCCATATAACTATCAGTGGAACGATTCTCAAAGCCAAACTACATCAAAAGCCACGAATTTATGTATAGGAATGTATGTAGTAGAAGTAACAGATGCTAATGGTTGTCCGGTATTTATTGTTGATTCTATCGTTTCAGCGCCTGCAATTCCCAATATCCCAGACTTTGCTGCGGACATGTACTTAACTACCATATTTAATACGGATATAGACTTTTATGACATGTCTGTTGGGGCTACCACCTATTTATGGGATTTTGGAGATGGGACAGAAGATACGGTTCAAAATCCTACGCATACTTTCCCCGAGAGTCAGCCCGGAGTGTACACAGTTGTACTTACTACCACCAATAGTTTGGGTTGCACTGAAACTGTATCGAGAGAAATTATTATTAAAGGTGACTTCAGCATATTCGCTCCCAATTCATTTACTCCAAATGGGGATGGGATGAACGAAACATTTTTCCCAAAAGGAACAGGAATTGACCTTAACAACTTTAAAATGAGCATATACGACAGGTGGGGAGATAAAATATTTGAAACAGATAACATAGCCAAGCAATGGGATGGTCATGTTAACAATGGCAGGAAAAAGGCACAGATGGATACATACATCTGGTTAATTGTGACGTACGATCAGGAAGGCAATGAACACAAGCTGATTGGTAAAGTCACGATGATTGATTAAGTCTGGGTATCATACTTCTTTTTGTACTTTAATTACACTTCATTTTGGATTTTGTTAATTATTTATATTTTTAAGGCAGTATTAATGTCTTAGCGATACCGAAATATCTACAATGAAGTCCAGCTACGTGTATATAATATCGTTGTTTTGCTTTTTAAGTGTAGGCGAATGCCTTGCGCAGAGCCCACAATGGCAGGTGTACAGCAAAGACAACTCAGGCCTTCCTGAAAATAAGCTTAAATCAATTACCATGGATAACAATGGTAATATCTGGCTGGGAACAGCAGGTGATGGAGGTGTGCGGTTTAACAGAAAAAATAAATGGGAGATATTCAATGAAACTACTTCAGGCATAACCAATAATCATGTGGATTCTATTGCAGTAGACAGGAATGGAAACATTTGGTTTGGCACAGGTACGGGCGTTTGCATGTTTGATGGTGATACAACGTGGATTACATACACCAGTGAAAATTCAGGGCTACCCAACGATGATGTTTATCCTGTGGCCATCGATCGAAGTCAGGCTTCCTCTGCACTAAGAGATGACGCAGTAGGAGTTTGGATTGGAACCTACGGAGACGGAGTCGTGAAATTTGATGGAAAGAATTGGACAACATATAAATCGACCAACTCGCCCCTGATAGATGACCTAATTAGATCCATCGCTATTGACAGAGATGGTAATAAATGGATCGGAACGCTTTTCGGAGGTATAGCCAAATTCAATGGAGACGCTACGTGGGCGGTGTACACTGACTTCAATTCGGGATTACCAAGTAATTCTGTTTATCCAATTTGCTTTGATTCTGACAATAACATTTGGATAGGTACGGAAGGAGGCCTTGCCAAGTTTGATGGAAAAGATAAATGGGAAGTATTTGATGAGTCGAACTCGGGTTTACCAGATAATAAAGTGTATTCAATGAAGATTGATCGCGAAGGAATAATATGGATTGGAACTGTATCAGGAGGGCTGGCTAGATTTGATCCAAACAGTACAAATGACTCGTTAGGCACAGATGCTTGGACAATTTATAATACACTGAACTCTGGTTTACCTTTAAATGAAGTACGTGGCATTGCAGTTGACGAAGATGGTATTAAGTGGGTGGCAACGTATGGTGGTGGCCTGGCCAGATTCGATGAAAAGGGTACTGGATGGAAAGATACGGGGTACGATGACCTATATGGATTTGATCCAAGTGATGAGAAGGCCTGGACAATAGAAAATATATCTGGACTTGTTAGGAAGTTCGATATTATAACTGAAGATGATCACGACCTAATTGCTTCGAAGCTCGATAAATATTTGAAGATTCACTCCTCTGATGTAGGTGCGCTTATACTATATTCACAACTTGGATTAAGGCAGGAAAAATACATTAGCAAGTTACATCAGATGCTTGATAAGGCTTTGGAAATGGAGCCTGATAATGCGGAGGCCCATTATTGGAAAGCTAGATTATACGGAATTAGAGAAAATGTTACTACTGAATCGAACACTTCTTTTGAGTTTAGAGATTATGACAAGGCAGTAAAATCTTGTAAAACTGCAATATCTGTCGATCCGGATAATGATGAATACCGCGAAACACTGGCTCTTTATCTTTCTGCTAAAAGAAGATTTGAGGAGGCTAGGATCTTCACTAAACATGCTGCTAATGGAAAGTTACCTGTTTATTTACTTCTCAGGGATTTGCAAATATTTCCGCTACCATCAAGCGTGGTGTTTTTGCCAAATGAAACAAAGGGTGTAATTCAGCAAATTAGGGACAAAGGCGAACCCTCAGACTACCTAATGTTAAGGGTTCAGGTTTTTGCTGTGCCACTAACAGCAGAGGGCCTGGAAGGTTTTTTTGAATCCAGGCTTCCCGAGTTTAGCTTATTCGAGACCAAGAGAGATAAAAAAGCCAAAACAGCTTCATTTAAGCAATATTTAAAAATCTGGGACAAGGAGATGTACACGACCAATGCAATAGAGGATATCCCAGAAAGGCCATCAGAAGGAGTTACTTTGGATGTTGATTATGTTTATAGAAAATCAACTGATAATGATCCTCCGTGGTTGAGCGAAATGCTGAAACTCTCGCCATCTCTTGCAGATAAAAAACCCTTTTGCAAGATTGTTTTTGTAAACTACAGATAGAGTAGGGGAAGAGCTTTAGTCAGACTTCTTATTAGAGGTGCCTTTTTCAAGGTTTTTTTTCGCTTTTCCTGATCCATTTTTAGATACTTTTCCCTTTTTCGGCTTTGATATTTTTATAATCAATTCCTCGCCATTTTTATCAAGGCCTATAGAAATAACATCCCCTTCTTTTAGTTTGGATTTGATAATTTCCTCAGCAAGTGGGTCCTCAACGTACTTTTGAATGGCTCTTTTGAGTGGCCTCGCCCCAAACTTTTCATCATAACCCTTCCCAACAATAAAATCCTTGGCCTTGTCATTGATGTTAAGCTGGTAGCCCAAATCTATAATTCGGCTATAAAGTTGATCCAGCTCAATGTCTATAATTTTATGGATGCTCTCTCGAGACAAAGCGTCAAATATAATTACGTCATCAACTCTGTTTAGGAACTCAGGGGAAAATGCCTTCTTTAAAGCATTTTGAATAACGTTTTTTGAATAATGTTCACCACCTTCATCCCTGGACTTGGTATTGAATCCAACTCCTTTACCAAAGTCGCTCAACTGACGAGAGCCTATATTAGATGTCATTATAATGATGGTATTCTTAAAGTCAACCTTTCTCCCTAACGAATCCGTCATTTGTCCATCATCAAGTGCCTGCAAAAGCAAGTTAAATACATCCGGATGCGCTTTTTCAATTTCATCGAGAAGAATAACCGAATAAGGCTTTCTTCTAACTTTTTCCGTTAACTGGCCGCCTTCTTCATAACCGATATAACCTGGAGGGGCACCAATCAATCTTGAAACCGCAAACTTTTCCATGTACTCGCTCATATCGATGCGAATAAGCGCATCGGTACTGTCAAATAGATTTGCCGACAATATTTTGGCAAGCTGTGTTTTTCCTACCCCTGTTGGGCCAAGAAATATAAATGATCCAATAGGCCGATTGGGGTCTTTTAGTCCTGCTCGATTTCGTTGAATCGCTTTAACTATCTTTCGGATCGCTCCATCCTGACCTATTATCTTCTCCTGAATCTCTGCATCCATATTAACAAGACGCTTCCCTTCCGATTGAGCTATTCGCTGAACAGGAACACCAGTCATCATGGCAACAACCTGAGCTACACTATCCTCGTCGACCACTTCACGACGGTTCTTGGTTTCTTCATTCCACTCGTTGTTTGCTATATCGAGCTCCTCAAGTAATCTCCGCTCAGTATCTCTTAACTTGGCGGCCTCTTCGTACTTCTGGCTCTTAACAACCTGATTCTTTTCAATTTTAACCT
>NVRZ01000001.1 GCA_002401055.1 Bacteroidota bacterium | reverse complement strand
CGGTGATGGTGAAGCCAGCACTGCTCTTATAATTGACGTTAGCGCCAATTATATATAATGAGTAAAAAGGAGAAAATTAAATTGTTGATTTTGGGAATTTTAATGACTCTCAACTTCACAATTTACGGGAACGCCAAACTTGGTGGTAATTACACTGCTCATATTGATTCCGTGATGTGGGTTATTGGATTAGCGGGAATTTTTTACTCAAGCTTCTTATCGTTACCGCTAGCTATTATAAGATTTAAAGGATATCCATATAAAGTCAGATATTACAAAATATTTATCCTGCTGGCGATAATTATAAATGTGTTGTTTCTGTTGATGGCATTTGTAATTTATTAAAAGTTTAAAACTGGCGCTAACAATTAATAAACGCAATGCGGCGAAGCTCAGTTTGCAACGGTTAGTACAGCAGGTTCGTAAGTGGTAATTAACAAAACCAGGCCGCACGTGCGTTTATTAGGGCCGTTACAAGCAATTCTATAAACGAATCAATGGATAAACCTGATAAAAAAGTGATTAGAACGGAAGCCAGGAAGCTTCTGAAGGAAGGAATTTCTCGTCAAACCGCATATGAAAATTTAAAAACGAAATATAAAAACGGGAAGATTGTGGCCGATTTAATAAAAAACCTCCCATCATTGGAAGCAATCAAACTATATGGTAAATGGAATTACATGCTTCTTAGCCTGCTCATTCTAACGGCTGGACTTTATATGTATGCCTCCCCTTCGATTGGAATTGTGCTTTGGTATGGGATTTTAATATATGGGGTAGCAAGAATGCTACTTAAATACTATATGTGGGTAGCAGCTATGGCGGCGTTCGGCTTAATTGTCAGCATCGTTGGAATCATTTTCAGCGGGACAGATTCGCTTAACTGGGCGGCTGCAGTTCTCGTGGTATGCCTTAATATTCCTTCTTTGATTCTACCAATCTGGTTAGAAAAGAGGCTTTGCCCAAAACCAAGTGAGAGAAAAGAAAAGTATACTAATAAGCAAGGACAGCAAAGGATGAAAGTTATATACGAATTTAAGGATGTTTGACCTTAACTGCTTGTAACAATGGCTTAAGCTTAATGGGGCGTGTTTAAGCCTGTAAAGGTAAGGAGGAATAACTCGTAAGTGGTGTGAAAAAAACAATGGCCCCACTAAGTTAAGCCGGACCGTTGTAAAACATAAACCGTGATTCATTTGTGTAATACGTGGGGCGGGTATGTAGGACCCCTGAACGGTTCGTAAGCAGAACCCTGACAAACTGGGCGGATAAGCCACCGCGCGAGATTTTGATTTGACCCTCCGCACAGCAAGCACATTTACAGGTCGTCCTTTTTGGTTTGTGGAAAAAATACAAACAAAAAAGCACGGCCTCCGGCAAACCTGTAAAAGAGCTTGCTCTCCTAAAACTTATGTTCTGCGGAAGTAAGTATTTACACTCTACCATTCTCTGTACAGCTAAAAGAGTTTAAATTTGTTACCTCAATGACCAATCTGCTCCGAGATGCTATTAACGATAACCACAACACATTCGCCCGCGACAGATTTAGGATATCTGCTTCACAAGCATCCAGATAAGTTCCAGTCAGTCGACCTACCTATAGGCAAGGCTCATATCTTCTATCCTGAAAGCTCAGAGGAGAGCACTACCATTGCAGTACTTCTTGATATCAATCCAATTGATATGGTCAGAAGTGGAAGAAAGGTATCTGGTACTGGCTTCTCACTTGCGCAATACGTTAATGACCGCCCTTATGTAGCTTCCTCATTCATGAGCGTTGCTCTGTCTAAGGCGTTCTCGACGGCGATGAACGGAAATTGTGCCGACAAACCAGAGTTAGTCGATACTAAACTTCCTCTCCAAGTCAAGCTAGCCGTTCTTCCAGCACCTAAGGGTGGCGAAATTCTGATTAGAAAACTATTTGAACCATTAGGTTATAAGGTCAAACTGCAAAGACACATCTTGGATGACTCATTCAAAGATTGGGGAGATAGCAAGTACTTTACTCTTGAATTGTCCCATACTATTACTATCAAAGAATTGCTTTCTCATCTGTATATCCTAATTCCAGCAATTGATAATTTCAAACATTACTTCGTGAGCCAGGATGAAATTAACAAGCTGCTTGAAAAAGGTAAAGGCTGGTTGTCAACCCATCCTGAGATGGAACAAATTACGAGGCGTTATCTGATCAATCTCCATTCACTTTCACGAGAGGCCTTGGAAAGATTGAATGAGGGCGACGAGCCTCAAGAAGCAGCGGAAGAGGAAGGCAGCAAGGAGAAAGAACGTAAGGAAACACTTCATCAGAAGCGTTTGTCTTTGGTTCTAGAACAATTAAAGAAGTCGGGAGCACAAAAGGTAATAGATCTAGGATGTGGTGAAGGAAAGCTCCTGCGCATGCTCCTGAAGGAAAAGCAATTCTCCACAATTGCAGGAACTGATGTTTCTTATAATGAATTGACCAGAGCAAAAGACAGATTACACTGGGACGAAATGGCTCCTAGGCAAAAAGAACGTATCTCACTTTTTCAAGGTGCTTTGACTTATAAGGATAAAAGAATGGAGGGGTACGATGCGGCGGCTATCGTTGAGGTTATTGAACATTTAGATACTAACAGATTATTGGCTTTCGAGAGAGTTGTGTTTGAATTCGCCAATCCCAAAACAGTCGTGCTTACAACACCTAATGGAGAGTACAATGTGCTTTTTGAAGGCATGGACGCTGGTAGCATGAGACATACAGACCACCGCTTTGAGTGGACACGTAAAGAGTTCGAGAGCTGGGCCAACGGAGTCGGAAAACGAAATAATTACACGGTAGAGTTTCTACCAGTTGGAGAAATCGAGAAGAAGGTTGGACCTCCATCACAAATGGCAGTATTTACCTATGGAAATTAAAGTACCAGATCTATCATTGGTATTACTGATCGGAGCTTCTGGATCGGGTAAGAGCACCTTTGCCAAAAAGCACTTTGGTAAATATGAAGTTGTGTCGTCTGATGAGTGCAGGGGAATAGTTTCCAATGACGAGAACAGTCAGTCGGCTACAAATGAAGCCTTTGACGTCTTGCGTTACATTACGGGCAAAAGGTTAAAAAACGGATACTTGACCGTTATAGATGCTACCAATGTTCAACCTGAGTCGCGAAAAGGATTGATCCAATTGGCGCGAGAATACCATACACTACCTGTAGCCATTGTTCTGAACATACCACAGCGAGAGTGTGAGGATAGAAATGCTAAACGTCCTGAGAGAGATTTTGGAAATCATGTTATTCGACAGCAAAAGCAGCAGCTGAAGCGTTCTCTTAGAGGTCTTAAAAGAGAGGGGTTTAGGCAGATCTACGTCCTGAACTCGGTAGAAGAAGTGGATAGTGTCACTGAGATTGGCAGAGAGAGGCTCTATAATGATAAGAAAGACAACAAAGGACCCTTCGATATAATCGGAGACATTCATGGCTGTTACGACGAAACGCTTGAGCTGATTAAAAAGCTCGGATATAGCGTCAAGAAAGTAAAGGATGACGGAAAGAACTTTGGGATTGACGTAACGCATAAGGAGGCGCGACAGATCATTTTCGTGGGTGATCTAGTTGATCGTGGCCCTGATTCACCTGCTGTTCTAAAGCTGGTAATGAGTATGGTTCACAGTAAGGTTGGTATTTGCGTTCCAGGTAATCACGATTTGAAATTACAAAAGAAGCTTAACGGCAAGAATGTGACAGTTAATCATGGGCTAACAGAAACCTTAGAGCAACTAGAATCTGAATCTCCTGAGTTTATTAAGCAGGTAAAGGAATTCTTATATAGTTTGATTAGCCACTTTGTCTTTGATGATGGAAGGCTAGTTGTTGCTCATGCGGGATTGAAAGAGGAAATGCAAGGAAGAGGATCAGGTGCAGTTCGTGCCTTTTGCCTTTATGGTGAGACTACAGGCGAAACGGATGAATTTGGCTTACCAGTTAGATATAACTGGGCTTCAGAGTACAGAGGAAAGGCAAAAGTAGTTTATGGCCATACCCCTGTTCCCGAAGCGGAATGGTTAAACAAAACGATAGATATAGATACCGGTTGTGTTTTTGGAGGAAAGTTAACCGCTTTGAGATATCCAGAGGAAGAATTAGTCTCCGTTCCGGCAAAGAAAACTTACTGTGAGCCAGCAAAGCCCTTCATTGAGGAAGCAAGTGAGCAAATGTCGCATCAGCAGGAGTATGATGACTTGCTCAATATTGATGATGTTATCGGCAAGCGCATTGTTCAAACACGTTTGAGAAACAATATCACTATTCGGGAGGAAAACTCAATTGCAGCTCTTGAATTAATGAGCCGATTCGCTATAAATCCTAAATGGTTGATATATCTGCCACCTACAATGTCACCCTGTGGTACGAGTGATTTGCCAGATTTCTTAGAGCATCCGAATCAAGCCATTAACTATTATAAGAAAAGGGCTGTCAAGAAAGTTATCTGTGAGGAGAAGCATATGGGCTCACGTGCGGTACTAGTTATTTGTAAGGACGAGGATACCGTTCTTAAAAGATTTGGTATATCTGATGAAGGAATCGGAATCTGCTACACGCGTACTGGCCGAAATTTCTTCAATGATTCAAAACTGGAGAAGGAATTCCTGTCTAGAGTGGCTAAGGCTCTCACTAAATCGAAATTTTGGGAAAAGCACAATACTGATTGGGTATGTCTGGATGCTGAATTAATGCCTTGGTCTGCTAAAGCACAGTCGCTGATCCAAGATCAATATGCTTCTGTGGGCGCAGCAGCAAAAAACGCACTGGTTGAAGTTGAACTAGTACTCAAAAAAGCTGTTGACGGAGGAATTGGTAAAGCAAAGCAACCATTGGAGCAATATAGTAACAGGAAAACTGCGATAGCAAAGTATACAGATGCATACAGGCACTACTGTTGGGACGTTTCTTCAGTTGAAGACTACAAGTTGGCACCGTTCCATATCCTAGCTACTGAAGGGAAAGTACATGTTGATAAAGATCATGAGTGGCACATGGAGAATATCAAGGAACTGTGCAAGGCGGATGAAAAGATATTCAGAGTTACGCCTTATAAGGTAATTGACACCCAGGATAAGGAAAGTGTTGCTGAAGCTGTTGACTGGTGGTTAGAACTGACCAAAGTGGGTGGTGAAGGTATGGTAGTCAAGCCGTATGAGTTTGTTGCAACAGGTAGGGATGGACTTCTACAGCCAGCGGTGAAATGCAGAGGTAGCGAGTATTTACGAATTATCTATGGCCCTGAGTATGATCTGCCGGAGAATCTTGAAAGGCTGAAGAACAGAGGCCTTTCTCGAAAGCGATCTTTGGCTCTCAGGGAATTTGCTCTTGGAATCGAAGGTCTTGAACGGTTTGTCAAAAAAGAACCGCTAAGGCGCATACACGAGAGTGTATTCGGGGTATTGGCATTGGAGAGCGAGGAAGTTGATCCGAGGTTGTAAAAAAGGACTCACGCTGTTTTGTCAATTGCCATCCTCGTTCATGCTTCTGTGTTGTAACCCTCTTAGTTTTTGCTCTGCGGTGAGCAAATCACAAAACCCCCTCCGCTAATCTTATATCCAAGTCGCCGCTTAACTCAAATCAAAATCTCTTCTCCCGGCGCTCGGTGGACTTATAAGCAGGTCGTAAAGGGTGGCGTGTAGGTCGGACTGATAAGGTGAGCGTACCCAGAACGATGAAGCTGTTCGTACTCAGAGCGCAATCAGTACGGCAGGGCGGATATGTGAAATTCCGGTTAGGCTTGCCGTAGTAGTGGCGGTTTACGATTTTACAACATTGTATTAGAAAACATGCTGGGAAGGTCTTCGCCGAAGCATCTCAGTCTTTTACTATCTTTGAGAAACGCCGTTTGCTTTGCCTGCCTTTGCAGGTTAGTGACCGTAAGTCGGACTGTGAAGGTTGGCTAGGTCATTAAGCAAAATGCGGAGCAGTAACGTAAGTAATTAACGTGAAGCAGAACATGTTAAAGCGTTTACCGCTATTAATGAGAATCGGCAGGCTGGTCATGTTCGGAACGCACGTTTCTAATACAGACCGTTAGCGGTAACTAAATAAAAGAAACTATAAATGGTAAAAAGAAAAGTTGTCCCCACAGAAGTTCACAGAGATATTCTGATTAAATCTCATGATGAGTTCAAAAATGAATTAGATAAAAGGCTTGAAATTGGAGAAGAAATAATCGAGCGAACCATTTCAAATCATGATGAATTAGGAAAGGCTAAGTCAGATTTCAGTTCTTGGGATGATTATAACTCTGAATTACTGAAGCAGTCTTTTGATAGACCTAATAACGATTATCATAGGGATTACACTAGTTATGGCGTATCTTTTGGAATGTTAGGAGGTGGCCCACCTTCTTTGCAAGAACTGCTAAATGACCACAAATCTGACGTCAATAAACAGCAAAAGCGATTACAAAAGATTAGGGATAAGGTTGACCTTATTGATTCCCTTAATCCCGAGCCAATCATTGTTCAAAATAAAAAAGAAGACAAAGGTGAATTAGCACTTAGAAAACTTGAAAATCTTTTTGCCAAATTTCATAGGATTGCACAGACTCTTCGAATTAGACATGCTAAAAGAGACTCTCTTATAATCACAGACGAATATGATGTACAAGACTTGCTAAGGGCCTTGTTGAAAGAGCATTTTGATGATGTTCGAGATGAAGATTATGTGCCAAGTTATGCTGGTTCAAATTCAAGAGTTGATTTTGTTCTAAAAAACGAAAGAATTGTTATTGAAGTTAAAATGACAAACGATAGCCTAAAAGACAAAGAAGCAGGAAGCCAACTATTAATTGATATTGGCCGCTATAAAAATCATCCAGATTGTGATTTGCTCTTACTCTTTATTTATGATAAAGGTGACCACATTATAAACAAACCTGGATTGATAAGTGATTTAAATAACATGTCCACATCAAATTTACCTGTAAAGACATACATAAATCCAGATTAATGTAAAATACCGCTAACAATGCCTTTGGCGCCATGCCGGGGAGCACGTGATTAGCAGGTCGGGTAGACTTCTAATCTGTGCGTAAAGCGTAACTTTAAAGACGGCACTGGCTCAAAGCCGAGCCGTTAACACCAATTAAAAAAAACATAAATGAAAAAAATTAAACTATTATTTATTGGAATATTAATTATCCCATTAGTTTCAATGACCGTTGGAAAAATTGAACTTGAAATTAAATCATTAATGAATGATAAAGTTGAATTAAAAATACCATCGGAATTTGAAATAATGTCAGAAGAACTGATGAAACTAAAATATCCATCAGAAAGAAGACCAACTCTTATTTATTCAAATGAAAGTGGAGGAATAAATGTTTCATTAAACTTGACTGAGAATAAAGCAAGTCAAAAAATGATTGAACCATACGTAGAAAATTTCGTGAATACATTTAAAAATCTGTACCCTTCTGCTGAATGGAAAGGCTCGGGAATGAAAAAAATTAATGGCCGAAAAGTCGGGTATTTAAAACTAATTACACCAGCAATTGATACGAAAATCTATAATGTAATGTTTTTCACTGATTTAGATGCGAAATTGCTGTTATGTACTTTTAATTGTACGGAAAAAAGTATCACGGAATGGGAAACAACCGCAGACGAAATAATGAATTCGTTAAAAATAAAATAACAAAAGGTGTTAACAAGGTGTATGAAATCATAGCCGCCTATCGGCTGGCTCCGCTTCATACACAGGCCGTTGTATGCAATTACGAAATTAAGTGAGACATTTTTATACAATCTTATTATTGACCTCTACATCAGTAGCAGCTAACGCTCAATCAGATTCAACGGATATGAAAGAAGTTGACATTCCTTTTTCCGAATACACTGAAGAGATTTACAATCCAGAAACTGAAACCAAAAACACCTCTTATAATTATTCTAACAAGTGGGATTTTGATGGGGATGAAAAGAATGATTCTTTATTATTTATTGGTAATGGAGGAGCTCATACCTATTTCTATTTGCAATTAACTCTAAGTTCTGATGGTATAAAAAGAGATTTCCCCAATGTCCAACTTGATATGCCTTATCCTGACAGCTTAGAATCATTGAAAAAATGGGGAAAACATTCAGGAGTTCAATTGGTTGTTGATGACTTAGACTTGGACGGCATAAGTGAAATATATCTGAATTTTGATAATCCATTTGGAGCTATTTCAGCAGAATGGAATAAAAAAGGAATAAAATCAAAGTATGTTGTGATAGACTTTAAGAATGGCAAATTAATAATAAAGGACTATAATTAAACTGCATACAACATTGGCTTAAAGTAATACCGCAGAACCTGAGTTTATATAACTTGGGTGGGTAAGTGTGCCTTACGTAGGTATCTGAACGTAAGGCGGTACTGCTTTAAGCCGGACCGTTAGTGGCAATTAATAAAAAATATGAAGTTAGCATCACTTCTGATATCTTCATTTCTAGTCGCATCCACATGGAGTGGTGATAGGGCAGAAAGAATTGGTGTGCCAGGGCCAATTGAATTCAATGAAACAATATTTGAATTAAAGTGGACTGATAAGCCAAGTGACTACTACTATATTCAAGAATACTTGCCCAGAGACGAAACTCTGGAGAAGTTCAATCAGATGATAACTTGCCATGTGTTTATAACTGACCTGACCGTAGAGGAAGCGGTACAACAGAAGGCAAATGAGCTAGATGAACGAAAAAAGAATGACCCTAATTGCAATTACTTGGTCAATAAAAGTCCTGATGGGAAAGAACTGATGTTGGATTGTATACTTGGAGAACATACTGAAAAGGACATTATGATCATGGTGGAATTCATCATTTACAGATACAAAAGAGTCAAGCTAAAAAAAGGGAAACGAGGAATTCTTGTATTTGCATATTCCAAGAGAAGCTATGGAGATGATATTATGCCCTTTTTAACTGCACTTCCAGAAGCAAGAATTAAACATTTGAATCAGATGTTAGCAGTCAACTTGCCGGAAATCAGGTTGAAGTAAAAGCCACTAACAATGGTTAAGGCACCATGCCACGCCAGAATATTTATCAAAAGTGTTTCGTATCTTAAGGCTACTAAAACAATGCGGCACGGCACTTAACCGGACCGTTGTAGGTAATAGCCCTAAAAGGCACACTTAAACAAGCATATGATCAAAATAAATCAAATTCGTCAAAGGGCTCTACTTGCATTATTTCTACTTACTACGCTAGCATCACATTCTCAGAATAATATCCAAAGGCAGCTATCGGGAACTGAATGGATTGAGGAGATGTTGAGCTGCACAAAGAAAACGTACACTCTGAAAAATGCAGAAATATTTATTTCACATAATGAATTGGAAAGTCTTCTCGCAAGCAAGCTTGGAATTGATGACACAATAGTAGGAAAAGACCTTTACGATACACTTCTGAGTATTTCAAACAGAATTATTGTCAAATCAAAAGTTAACCTTGTCAACTGTACATTCAGACTGAAAGGTAGTTTTAGTTATTTCAACTTATATAACCTTTCTTTTGAAAAAGGTTTTTATTTGCTAATGTGCAAAATTCCACAAGGAAACATTGGATTTGGAAACTGCCAATTTAGTACCCTTCACATCTGGAAAGCAGATTTTGACAATAGAATAATCATTAATGATTCAGAAATATACAATAGACTATTTCTTTACCAGAGCACCTTTCAGAAACTAGATGTTTACAATACAATATTCAATGACACTTCTTCTCAAAGATCTGGGCCACGCCATCTCCTACTGTGTGTTAACAAAGTTCCAGAAAGTTCAATAAGCATTTCGAACTGTAGTTTTAAAGCTGTTTTACCATATAATAATCCTGTCATATTTAAGGGTAATTATGGAAAGCTAAGTTTGGTAAACTGCTCATTTGAAGTCCCCATAAATTTTGAAGACTGTAGTGCTAATGAGAGTGTTACCATAGGCCAAAACACCACTTTCACATACCCAATTGGTGTGGATCGTTTTCAATTTCCAGAAAGGCATACTTACTTTCGTTGGGAGTCAATTGATGAGGTGAAATTATGTTTATATAACGACTATGATTCTCCTTATGTAGCTGGTGGTGACTCACAGCTTACGGAAACATTTAATTATTACGGGCTTACAAGTAGTTATAGCAACTTTTTCTCGATGTACAAAACTCGTGGAGACCGCGAAAGTGCTAATGCCTGCTACGTAGTTATGAAAGACATTGAGACTGGCCGATTAAACTTCCTCTACCGCCAATCACCCACGGGGAAAAAATGGATCAATTGGAAGCTGAATCAATTTCTTAAACATTTTTGTGATTACGGTACCAGCCCTGTGAAGTCTCTCATAATCTCCATATACGTGATCTTTGCATTTGCGTGCTTCTATTTTTTCTTTTACAGCGATTGGGATAAAATAAGTAGGCGCTTTTTAATGAATCAATATCGAAAAATGTTACAGTACTTCCGATCAGAACAGAAACTTGAAGATTTCTATTCAGATGAACATAGAGAAGCGTTTAGATCTTATGAGGATTTTAAAGTAGAAATAGAGGAGAGTAAAATTGAAATTCCCTTCTTTTTTGGTGTGCTTGGTAAACCATTATACAGCATGTCTCTCATAAATTATAAAGTTATGACTTGGATTTATAGAAGAGCAGAAATACTAAGTGGTCGCTGGATAGATCTTAAACCAGTTCGGAAAGTTTTAGTTGGAACTGCTGTGAGTTCAGCAATTATTGTGTATCTAGTATACCTTGTCTTGATACGAGCACTCAACTCAACTGTTCTTAGCATTAACACGTTTTCCACCTTGGGTTTTGGTGATATTCCGGTTAAAGGTGTAACTAGATATGTAGCAATACTAGAAGGGTTTTTAGGTTGGTTTTTGTTGAGCATCTTTAGTGTTTCATTAATAAGTCAAATATTACAGAACTGACATCTGTATCGGACTACTTCTTACAACAATGTGTTTGGCGCAATGCGGCAAAGATCGATTAATAAGGTTCAGTAGGTTAGACTCGTAAGAGGTATATAAAAAAGTAAGGCCACACTACGCAAACACGGGCCGTTATGGTGCATAAAATGACTATGAAAAGTGTAATTACTCTGGTAACACTTTGTGTTTCCCTGAACTTAACTGCTCAGACATATTACCCATTTCCAACTGATAGTTCGTACTGGAGTATAGGATATATGAATTGGGTAAATATCCCTAATGGCTATTGGGTATGTGGCGGTGATGAGTTCTATGGGATGGAGGGTGACACAATTATAGATAGCACTTCATATTCCAAAATCTATCTCTCTTCGTTTGGTGACACTATGTTTAACGCACAACTAGCGACATACTTTTGCGCGCTCAGAGAAGATTCAATGAAAAAAGTATGGGTAAGAAACCCTAGTGACACCATTGACGTACTTCTTTATGACTTTTCTCTAAATGTTGGAGACAGTGTCTGTTTAGGCTACTTTGGATTAGGTTGCGTGGAGCAAGTTAGTGTTGTAGACTCAATCATGATAAATGGAACGTATAGAAGAAGAATAAGATTCGGTGGTGTGGTTGAAGCGCAGGAATGGATCGAAGGCATTGGAAATTACTATGGTCCATTTCAGTTAAACATGACTGGTAGTAACACTACTTTTCTGCTCTGTCATAAGCTTGACGATTCCTTGATATATAATTCCTACGGATCTTGTCATTGTCAATTCTTAGATGCTGTTGAAGAATTTAAATCCAGCGAGACAAATGTGTCTGTTGCGCCAAACCCAGCCTCTAACTATGTTACCTTTAAAATAACGGATAAATCAGAATTGACATATTATGTTGAGCTGTATGATCTGCTGGGTCAACAAATCTTGAATCATTCCATATCCTCCGGTGAACGAATTGACCTTTCCAATTACAATCCGGGTATCTATTTATACAATCTAAAATCAGATCAAACATTTGTTGGTTCTGGGAAATTAATAATTAGCCCGTAACGCACCATAACAATGCCTTACGCGCAATGGGGCGTATTTAAGCCTGTAACGGTAAGCAGGTTTAGCTCGTAAGTGGTGTAAACAAAGCAAAGTGCCCCACTGCTGTAAGCCGGACCGTTGTGCGCACATTAAAAAACACAGACGATGAACCGACTACTTCTCATTTCAGCAATCATACTGGCGACCAATCTAACAATTTATGGGCAGGACACGATTTATTCTATCGCTTACTACTTCCCCCAGCCTGTCAGTAACTTTGAGGACAGAGATACAGCAAACTATTTCTACTTTGACACTACACAAACAAACAACATTTGGCAAATCGGGACACCTTCAAAGACCGTGTTTAACAGTGCCTACTCAAATCCATTGGCGTTGGTAACTGACACACTGACCGCATACCCTACTGGCAATAAATCAACATTTGAGTTTGTACTTTATTCGGACGACCAAACTAGCATCGAATTCTGGCACCGTTTTGATACTGACAGCTTGAAGGATGGTGGAATAATTGAGGCATCAATGGATGGTGGTTTAAACTGGACAAACATTGTTCTTTTTCCCGACACTGTGGGCACATTCTTCGGAACCAACCTTTATTCACAACTCGATACAATTGAGAGCATCAACTACGAACCTGGGTTCACAGGTAATTCAGACGGGTGGATTAAATCAACAATTTCCACACAAGGAAACATGAACTACATCCGATTCCGTTTCACATTTTCCAGCGACACAATAAATAATAACAGAGACGGGTGGATGATTGACAATTTCATATTTAGCTGCTTCGGAACTGGAATTGAGGATACAGAATTAAATTCTAAAATCATACTGTACCCAAACCCGGTGACTGACCAACTCTTAATAAGCATTGATGATGACTTAAAACTCAACTGGATTAAGGTCTTCGATAGTTCAGGCCAAATTGTTAGCAAAGCGAGTAAAACAACTTTTGATACGAACAGTTGGACAAGCGGACTGTACTTAATCGAAATTTCTACAGAGCAAGGGTCATTAAAAAAGAAATTTATAAAAATAAACGTGCGCTAACAATGGTATCTACCCGTATTCTCCATCACACAATGCACGTTACCTGATAGACTCTTCACAAACTTCGTAAAGCCTGACTTGGTATTATCAAAAGTCTTATGACTCCCATCCGAGTAACTTACATCAAATACATCCTTGGACATATCAATGCCCACATATTGCTTATATTTATTCATAGTTTTAAGGTTGATAGGACAATTCTACTGCTAACTCCAACATCCTAAAAACAGGCTTAAAGGCCTAATGAACTGTACGGAATGTCAGTAGAAGAACAGAGGGGATCTTCATTGTTGACGAGTTTTGTAAAGACTCTGTGTATTTGTTGATCTTACTCCTCTGTTCTGTCCTGTTAATCCTTTTCAAGTTAACAGATTTCAAACTTAGGATGTATTTGAGGCAATACCGCGTGAGTAATGTTTTGCGTAATTTGTAGCGTGCGTGTATGGTCGGTGGTGCTAGAAAAGTAAAGCGGTACTGCCCAAATACTTACCGTTACAGCACATATTTCCGGGTGTGACACTCAGAGTCAAAAAGGAAGTGCTATCTTGGAACTGTGGTAAAACGATACTCACTAGTGCTATTAATGTTTCTCTCTGCTTTTGCGGTTCAAGGGCAAGACCAGAACGCTATTGACTCCCTGAAATCAATCATTGAAACTGGAAAGCCGGACACCTCTATTTGCAATGCTTATCTAAGTTGGGGGGAGGAAATCTACAATAACGACCCGGACACCGCTTTAATCCTCTGGCAAAAAGCGCTTGATTTGGCTCAGGGGAAGCTATTAAAAGACCCGCTGGATCCTCTTCTTAAAAAAAGGTATTCATATTTCTATGCGGAAGCTCTTAACAATATTGGATATATCTATAGCCGTCGAGGAAATGTAGGTACGGCGCTGCACTTCTATCATAAAAGTTTGAAAATTAATGAAGAGATCGGCAATTCTTCCGACCCAAGTGCAGCTAGAGCCGGCAAAATCAGAGTGGCGACATCTTTAAATAATATTGGCTCTGCCTATAATACTCAAGGAGACATTCCCCAAGCTTTGACATTCTATCTTAAAAGTTTGAGAGTCCTTGAAGCGTTAGGAGTCTCACCTGATTCAAGCACAGCAAAATACAGTAGCGCAAGAATCGCCACATCCTTGAATAATATTGGGTACACCTATGAGGCTCAAGGAGATATTCCAAAAGCGCTGGATTTTTATCATAGGAGTTTGAGAATAAGAGAAAAAATCGGCGCTAAAAAGGGAGTCGCTAACTCTTTAAACAATATTGGATATATCTATGATAAGCAAGATGACAAATCTAAAGCACTGGAGTACTATCGTCGTGGCCTGATCTTACTCGAAGATGTTGATGATAAAAATGGAATTGCATATACTCTAAACAATATGGCAAGTGTTTATAGGAAGAATGGAGACCTTGACAAAGCCCTTAAACTCTATCAAAAAAGCTTGAAATTACAAAAAGAGCTAGGTTACCTAAAAGGAATAGGACTCTCTTTAAACAACATTGGACTTATCTATAAAAAACAAGGTGATTTCATAAAAGCGTTGGAATTCTATCATAAAAGTTTGAGGATACGGGAAGATATTGGGGACAAAACAGGCATCTCTTACTCGCTAAATAATATAGGAGTTATTGAACTCAAGCGCAATGAATTATCAAATGCGCACACATATGCATCACGTGGCTTGGAAATAGCAAGAGAAATTGGGTCGCCTCGTCTTATCTCCTTCAACGCTTATTTATTGAGTAAAGTGGCCAAGAAGTATGGTAACTACAACGAAGCTCTAGAAATGTACGAACTACATATCCTTATGCGGGATAGCACTAATAATGAGGAAACACAGAAAGCGACTATACGCCAACAGACCAAGTATGAGTTTGAGAAGGCTCAGCTTGTTAAAGAACAGGAAGAAAAGGAAGCTGCAAGATTAGAAGCTGAGGTAACCAGTAGGCGGGACAATCTACAATACTCTGTAATCCTTATTGCAATTCTCGTGCTGTTTGGCGGGGTGCTTTCTCTGGGGTTTGTTAATGTCAGTGTAAGAATGGCAGAGGGGATCATCTTCTTTTCATTCCTTATCCTCTTTGAATTCTTGCTTGTACTAGCAGACCCTTATATTGATAGATGGTCGGGGGGAGCGCCGGGGCTCAAGCTTTTATTCAACGCAGGAATAGCAGCTTTAATTTTTCCCGCTCACGCTTTCTTTGAAAGTAGACTGAAAGGAGGGTTGGTGAATAGCAGTGCCTGATACTTTTAATCAGAACGGGGTAAGCCTGCCTGGGCTTCGGCTGCGTTCAGCCACCGTGGCAGGCAGAATTTGACCGATGTTGCCAATTTAAATGAAAACTAAGTCGAGGATAATATCAATATTAAGAGCCGATAGCCTAGACTTTTCAATTACTGGTTTTCAAGCTTTTGCTTTATCAAAATTAAACCTGGTAGCAGACCTGGAAATTCAATTACCGAACAATTTAAGATTGGGCCATTTGGCAGAAAAAATTGTTTCTGAATTAATTAAATCATCTTCCAACTACAACGTGCTTTATGAAAATGTTCAGGTAATTGAAGAGGGAAAAACCATAGGTGAACTTGATTTTATTATAGAAGAGATAAATACAAAAGCTTTAATTCATCTGGAATTATCCTATAAGTTTTATCTATTTGACCCTGCCATTTCTTCAGAATCAATCAATAACTGGATTGGTCCAAACAGAAATGATTCATTGATAGAGAAATTAGAAAAATTAAAAAGAAAGCAATTTCCCTTATTATACCATAACTGTACTAAATCTAAGCTCAATAATATAGAAATTGACGAGGTTTCTCAAGCTTTGTGTTTCTTAGTCTCCTTGTTTATTCCTTATGAGTACAAAGGACGTTTTAGCCCCAGTTATGAAAAAGCAATAAAAGGCTATTATCTAAATTTCGAGACATTCATCAGCCTTGATAATTCAGCAAAAACTTATTACCTACCTTCAAAAAAGGAATGGGGAATGAACCCATCTGAAAACGAAATTTGGACTGACCTTAACGGTGTAGAAAAGAACATTAGCACAAGTATTAATGAAAAACAAACCGCATTATGCTGGCAAAAAGATGAAGATTCATATTTAGTCATTTTTATTGTTTGGTGGTAGGTTTATTTAATTCACCAAAAGAGGAAATGTCTTTTCAGGAATAGACACTTATGTACTACCTTTATAATTATGGCTGCTTTTGAAAACTTCAAGCTGAATAAGCAATTATTTAATGGGATTTCGGAATTGGATTATGATAGACCAACCCCCATTCAAGAAAAAGTTTTTTCTGTGGTGCTATCAGGAAGGGATGTTGTGGGGATAGCTCAAACAGGAACCGGTAAAACTCTAGCTTATATGCTCCCCATACTTCAACAGCTGAAGTATTCTAGTGATGCAAATCCCAGCGTTTTAATCCTGGTCCCAACTCGTGAACTTGTGTTGCAGTTAGTAAAAAACATAACCCTTTACACCAAATACATCAGTACGCGTATCGTTGGTGTGTATGGCGGCACAAATATTATAACCCAGCAAAAGGCTTTATTGCTGGGAACGGACATTGTAATAGGTACGCCGCAACGATTATATGACCTAGTTCTTAAGAATGCTGTAAAACTGAATTCAATTAAGAAACTTGTAATTGATGAAGTTGACGTAATGCTTGATTTTGGGTACCGTACACAGCTAATAAACATATTTGATTATCTACCACAAAAGAGACAGAACATTATGTTCTCAGCAACCATGACTGAACGTGTGGATGTATTGATAGATTCATTTTTTAAATCTCCAGCAAAAATATCCATCGCTGTTAGCGGAACGCCTCTAGACAATATCGCACAAGAATGTTATCAAGTTCATAATTTATATACCAAAATAAATTTACTGGTCCACTTACTCAAAGACAACGAAACGTATAGAAAGGTATTGGTATTCGTTTCTAACCGGCTTTCAGGAGAAAGATTATTTGAAGAATTAAGTAATGCGTTTGATAGAGAAATAGGAATCATCCATTCTGGTAAAGAACAAAATTTCAGAGTAAGGTCTATTAAAGAATTTGACGAAGGAGTTACTCGAGTGTTGGTTGCTACAGATGTTATCGCCAGAGGGATAGATTTAGAAAAAATTACCACGGTTTTTAATTTTGATACTCCCATTTACCCTGAGAATTATATGCACCGCATTGGAAGAACAGGCAGGGCAGAGCAGGAAGGGAGCGCGATATTATTTTATACTGAAAAAGAAACTAAAGCTAAAGAAGCCATTGAGTCATTGATGGCTTATACAATTCCAGAACAAGAATTCCCTAAAGAGGTAGAAGTGAACCCTGAGTTGACTCCTGAAGAAAAGAGTAAACCAATTGTTGAAGAAATAATAAATTGGAAGAAATCGAGAAACTCCCAAGTTGGAGCAGCTTTTCATGAGAAGTCGGAAAAAAACAGGAAAACAAACCAGAGAGTACCATACAAGAAACAATTAGCCGCTAAATACAAAAAAAGTCTGCGTCGGGGCGATAAAATTCAGAACATGAAGAAGAAAAGAAAAAGATAGTTCCATTTAACCTAATGTCCAATTGAACGGATCTGAATTGATTAATTTATTTACATATGGAAGTATTAATACCCATTCAAATATTGGATGTGGGGCATATATGACAGTAACTAATCTCGGGAGACCGTTTACTCTAAACAATGTCCGCCTGAAGCGGGTAAGCGGTATGAACAACATAACACCCACACTACTTTATATTCGGACCTCTGCATCACAGATTCTCTCACTTGTAGCTATATTAGCGTGGTGGTAAAACAATACTTCGTAACTCTGCTGTTCATTCTATCGACTTTTGGGGTTCAGGCTCAAGACAAAAGCGTGATTGACTCTCTGAAATCAATCATTGAAACTGGAAAGCACGACACCGCCATTTGCAATGCTTATTTAATTTGGGGTGAAGAAGTTTACTTGAATAAACCAGACACCGCTTTTATTCTCTGGAAAAAAGCACATACTTTAGCTCAGGAGAAGCTATCAATTGGCCTACCAAACTCTCTTATTAAAAAAAGATATTTATACTGCTATGCAGAGTCTCTGAATAATATTGGATATATCCATAGCCGTCGAGGAAATCTAACCAAGGCACTAGAGTTCTATTATAAAAGTTTAAAAATAAATGTCGAGATCAGCAACTCTCCAGATCCAAGTACAGCTCAATCTGGCAAAAGAAGTGTTGCTGCATCTTTAAATAATATTGGATCTGCTTATAAGAATCAAGGAAACATCCCTAAAGGACTGGAGTACTATAATAAAAGCTTGATAATAAGGGAGGAAATTGAAGATAAAAGTGGCATTGCTATCTCTTTAAACAATATTGGGCTTATCTACAGCAATCAAGGAGACGTTGCTAAGGCACTGGAGTACTATCATAAAAGTTTATTGATTCATGAGGAAATTGGAGAGAAAAACGGCCTGGCTGCTTCTTTAAATAATATTGGGTATATCTATCACAATCAAGGGGACGCTGTTAAGGCGTTGGAATATTTTCATAAATGTTTGATGCTACTAGAAGAAATTGGGACTAAAAGAGGCATCGCTAGCTCTTTAAACAATATAGGGACTGTCTATGATGATCAAGGGGACATTCCCAAAGCACTGGAGTATCATCATAAAAGCCTGAGAATAAGAGAAAAAATCGGATACAAAAGCGGTATCGCCAACTCTTTAAATAATATTGGATATATCTATAAGAACCAAGGAACTGCATCTACCGAATCTTCAACAAAAGTGGAACATTTCACTAAGGCTCTAGAGTGCTTTCACAAAAGTTTGATAATAAGAAAGGAAATTGGGGAGAAAAGAGGCATCGCTACCTCCCTAAACAATATTGGGGATATTGAATTGGAGCAAGGTAGATTGGTCAGTGCCTTAAATTACGGGACGCGGGGGCTGGAAATAGCTAGAGAGATTGGTTCACCTGATCATATTTCTACAAGCTCCGGCTTATTGAGCAACGTAGCCAAAGAACAAGGCGATTTTAAACAGGCCTTAATGATGTACGAGCTCCATATTCAAATGCGCGACAGCATTAAAAACGAACAAACACAGAAGGCCACAATTCGTCAGCAGACCAAGTATGAGTTTGAGAAAGCACAGCTGATAAAAGAACAAGAGGAGCAAGAAGCTGCTAGGTTGGAAGCTGAAGTTATGAGTAGGCGGGACAACTTGCAATACTCTGTGATTCTTATTGCTATTCTTGTGCTGTTTGGTGGGGTGCTTTCTCTGKGGTTTGTTAATGTGAGCGCAAGAATGGCCGAGGGAATTATCTTCTTTTCATTCCTTATCCTTTTTGAGTTCTTTCTCGTATTGGCAGACCCATACATTGACAAATGGTCGGGTGGTGCGCCAGGGTTCAAGCTCTTGTTCAATGCGGGGATAGCTGCTTTGATATTTCCGATGCACTCATTCTTTGAATCCAGGCTGAAAGCAAGACTTGTCAAAAACAGAACGTGAATTGCCGCAACAATTGCTTGTGGATAATCGCGATTAAGCAATATTTTGAAGGACTAAACCTAGAATTATGACAACAAACGAAATTCTAAAGGAACTCGAACAATACGGTGACAAACAAACCAAGAGCACGTTAATGAGACACGGGGCAAAAGAGCCCTTCTTTGGCGTAAAGGTTCAGGATCTAAAGAAGATTCTGAAAAAGACAAAAAAGAATCACGAACTCTCTTTAGAACTGTATGCTACAGGAAACACCGATGCTATGTACTTGGCTGGCTTAATGGCGGATGAAAAGAAAATGACTAAGGAGCATCTTGAACTATGGGTGGGACAGGCATATTGGTCATATTTAAGTGAGTATATAGTACCCTGGATTGCTGCTGAAACAGACTATGGCTTTGACCTAGGACTCAAATGGATTCAATCAGATAAAGAGACTGTTGCTTCAGCCGGTTGGGGAACATTGGCTTATTACGCATCAGTGCAAGAAGATGAGAAGCTTGATATGAAAGCCTATATTAAATTACTTGGTACTGTTGAAAAGGATATTCATAATGCGCAAAACAAGGTAAGGTATACCATGAATGGATTTGTGATTTCGGTAGGTACTTATATCGAAGAGTTAACGGAAAAGTCAAAAGAAGTTGCAAAGAAGATAGGCGTAGTTAGCGTAGAAATGGGGGGCTCTGCCTGTAAGGTACCTCTCGCCAGTGATTATATTGACAAAGTAATCGCCAGGGGGAAAATTGGAGTGAAGCGCAAAACCGCGAGGTGTTAAAACGAGTGCTCTGCCGACAAAAATCAATTCATATCTAAGCGTAATCTAGCCCAAGCATTAGGAAATTCCACCGCCCTATGGGATTAAGCATGTTTAGCCTACCCTCCTTAATTGCGGTGATAGGATTTTTCGTTGGCGGCTTGACAATGACATGGTTAATTCTTCCTAAATTAAAGACAAGCTACCTCACTGACCCACAGAAAGCTGAATGGATAAGAATCGTCTGTTCCAAGTAACTCCGCTAGTTTAAATCGAAGCGATCGAGGTTCATCACCTTCGTCCAAGCGGCCACAAAGTCCTGAACAAACTTCTCTTGGGAATCCTCACACGCATACACCTCAGCCAAAGCACGAAGCTCCGAGTTTGAACCAAATATTAGATCCGCTCGGGTACCTGTCCACTTGATGTCACCCGTTTTCCGGTCACTACCCGCAAAAATGCGTTCGTCTTCGGTAGTGGCTTTCCAAGTCGTTCCAAAATCAAGCAGATTAATAAAGAAGTCATTACTGAGCGATTCTGCATTGTTTGTAAGGACACCATGATTGGATTGATCAAAATTCGTATTAATAACACGCATCCCACCAACCAATACTGTCATTTCCGGAGCAGAAAGCGTCAAAAGATTTGCCTTATCTACCAACAATTCTTCTGCAGATGTTGTGTGATTTGCATTCAGGTAGTTTCGAAAGCCATCGGCAGAAGGTTCTAGCGCATTGAATGAATCAACATCGGTTTGTTCTGCTGAAGCATCTGAACGTCCGGCGGTAAAAGGTACCGTTACGTCATGGCCAGCATTCTTAGCTGCCTGTTCAACACCCGTACATCCACCTAAAACTATTAAGTCTGCTAGCGAAACCTCACCAGCAAAGTCTTTTTGAATTCCTCTCAGCACTTCTAAAACATTCGATAGTTCGGCAGGATTGTTTACTTCCCAGTCTTTCTGCGGTGCAAGTTGAATGCGCCCCCCATTGGCGCCACCACGTTTGTCCGATCCACGAAAAGTTGATGCTGAAGCCCATGCGGTAGTTACCAGCTGAGAGACAGACAGCCCTGAAGCGAGGATCGCACTCTTTAGAGATGCAATTTCTTGATCACCGATCAATGAATGTGTAAAGGCCGGGATCGGATCTTGCCAAATGAGTTCCTCCTTAGGAACCTCTGGTCCAAGATAACGATCAATTGGCCCCATATCGCGGTGTGTGAGCTTGAACCAGGCGCGACCGAAAGCATCTGCGAACTGGTCTGGATTCTCGTAGAATCGCTTTGATATTTTCTCATAAGCAGGATCTTCTCTCAATGAAATATCTGTGGTCAGCATAATTGGAGTGTGGCTTTTTGAAGAGTCATGAGCATCTGGAACACTCCCTTCACCTCCTCCATCTTTCGGTTTCCACTGGTGAGCACCAGCCGGGCTCTTTGTTAGCTCCCATTCATATCCAAATAGATTCTCAAAAAAGTTATTGCTCCACTTAGTAGGAGTAGTGGTCCATGTTCCTTCAAGCCCACTTGTAATTGTATCTCCAGCATTTCCACTTCCGAGTGAGTTGTTCCAACCAAAACTTTGCTCTTCAATACTGGCAGCAGCAGGCTCTCTACCCACGTACTTGTCAGGATCATCCGCACCATGGGTTTTGCCAAATGTATGGCCTCCTGCTATAAGTGCAACAGTTTCTTCATCGTTCATTGCCATTCGGCCAAAGGTTTCTCTTATATCATGTGCTGCCGCAACAGGGTCCGGCTTGCCATTTGGGCCCTGTGGATTAACATATATTAGCCCCATCTGAACAGCACCTAGAGGATTCTCCAGATTTCGATCACCTGTATAGCGCTTGTCCCCAAGCCATTCGGTTTCGGAACCCCAATAAATATCTTGTTCTGGCTCCCAAACATCTTCACGCCCACCGGCAAATCCAAATGTCTTGAATCCCATCGACTCCAGGGCACAATTACCTGCAAGAATCATCAAATCAGCCCAGGAAATCTTCTTTCCATATTTCTTTTTGACCGGCCACAAAAGTAAACGTGCCTTGTCCAAATTCTGATTGTCGGGCCAACTATTAAGTGGCGAAAAACGTTGAGTACCTGAGCCTGCACCGCCACGACCATCCGCTATGCGATATGTGCCAGCACTGTGCCATGCCATTCGGATAAAGAACGGCCCATAGTGTCCAAAATCAGCGGGCCACCAATCTTGAGAAGTTGTCATCAGATCGAAAATGTCCTTTTTAATGTCATCCAGGTTGAGGCTGTTGAACTCTTTTGCATAGTCAAAGTCCTTGCCCATGGGGTCGGATTCAGCGGAATTTTGACGCAGGATATTCAGTTTCAGCTCATTGGGCCACCAGTCTCGGTTAGAGGTACCGCCACCTGCGCTTTCTTTATGCTCTCCACCCATAAACGGGCACTTGCTTATATCGCCACCGTGGTGACCGTTACTGTTGTCCATTTTCTCGTTATTTTGTAATTATTACTAAGGGTAAAATTACTCATTTGTTTATCCATTTATGTAATTGTATTGCATAATTAAGAGAATGCAAGGACCACTATTGTACTGGTGAATTGGTTCTCGTTTTCAGGATCCCCCCACCAGTGCCTGTAATTTTTGAAGGTAATCTGCGCCTACTTGTTGCCCTCCCTGCTGTGCTGCCAAAACGTCTTGTAAAGCCTGCTTGTATTGCTCCAGCGACTCATAACACATTCCGCGGTTCATATATGCCGATGCGTTGGTAGGATTCAGCTTTAAGGAAAAGCCGTAATCGGCCACCGCAGCAGCAAAATCACTGTTTCGCTGCTTGGCCATTGCCCGATAGAAGTATGAGTTTGCATCGTTGGGATCATGTTGAATTAATACATTGTAATCTGCAATACATTCAGCATACATTCCCCTGTCCAGGTACGCATATGCACGCATTGTATAGGTTTTAAATGACCGCGGATTAATTTGCAAGGCATAGTTAAAGTCAGCAAAGGCTTGGTCAAATTTCCTGAGCTTTGAATATGATATTGCCCGATTAATATAGGCATCTAAATAATTCCTTTCAAGCGAAATGGCCTTCGTATAATCCACGATGGACGAATCAATGAAACCCTTCATTCCATACACGTTTCCCCGATTCAAATATATTTTTGACGCTGTTGGGCTAAGCTCAATGGCTTTGCCGTAGTTAAACAATGCCTGATCATAGATCCCCCTTCGCCCATAAACATTTCCCCGGTTTATATATGCCAATGTCGATCGCGGGTTCAACTGTAGAGTAACCTCATAATCGAGAAGCGCTTTGTCAAATTGGTCTGTGTCTGTATAGTACTGTCCCCGGTTTAGATATCCTTCTGAAGTGTTTGGAAAACTGGCTATCACATCGGTCCAAAGCGTTTCGCTGTTCTTCCAAACCTTCGTGCGCTCGTGGCTCAGATAACCAAAGACTCCAATAACTCCTACCAGCGCAATAAGAAATATGTTTTTAAATGATGCTATTCTCTGATTAGCGGAATCGGCAACGTATATATAGGCTTTGCCAATGATGAAAAACAAGCCTATGTAGGGAACATAAGTGTACCTATCCGTAACGATATTCGGGCCAACAGGAAAAAATTGAAGCACCAAAGCAATGCCAAAAAAGAAAAACAAAGATCCAAATACGATATCCCTTGTGAATTTTACAGACCTGTATATCAGAAATGAAATCGCAATAATTATTACTGGTGCAACATAGTATATTATGGGTAAGTGGCCATCAATAAGCCTTGGATATGGATAGAAGCACGATAGATCAAGGGGCACAATTAACTTATACAAATAATTGGTCAATCCGTAGAAGGCAAACAGTGTTCTCTCCAAGAATGAAAATGTATCTCCACCAGCTATGCTTCTGGTTGTATTGATCGTTATGTAGCCCCAAATCATTGAAAGGCCAAAGAAGGGCAGTTTCTCCATAAAGATGCTTTTGTCCTTTAGCAATCTCGGTATCAGGCCTTTGCCTTCTTCTCCACCATTACCAAGTAGACGAAACTGAAGATAATCTATCAGGAGGAGCATTATGGGCAGTACCACTGCAGCTGGCTTCGAAAGCAAAGACAATAACATCATCAACAAGGCCAAGAGATAGTTTCGCCTTTTGTTTTTTTCATGAAATGCGTAGGCAGTATAACTGATCATAGACAAAAGGAAAAAGAAAGTGAAAAGCACATCTTTTCTCTCCGTTATCCAGGCTACAGATTCAACGTGCATAGGGTGTAAGCCAAAAAGAGCAGCAGTGATCATTGCAGCCTCTATGCGACCTACCAACATCATAATAAGCAAAAATACCAGCCCTGTATTCAACAAATGCAGTATGAGATTGTCTCGGTGGTACATATATGGCTCCAGGTTCACATAAGAAAACTCTACGGCCCACGATAAATATGTCAGTGGTGCATATAGGCCCGATTTCCGCTCTTCGTCCATGAATATGGCCTTGGTTCGCTCCCATGACAAATCTTTGATAATATGATTGTCGATAATATACTTTGGGTCATCCCAATTGGTAAACTCATTATCGAGTACCGGCAGAAAAGCAATATAAGTAGCTACCATCAGCACTGCCAAGGCAATGAACTTGTACTTATGCTGAGATAAAAAGGACTCTTGTTTTATTTTTGTTTTTTTTGACACCTGTTTTTCCTGATAATATGCTTATGAATTTAGCTTTAATTTATCTGGTGACAGCACATAATATGCCCCAAACAGAGAAACCATCGCCCGCATACAGTATAAAATTAAGCTGAGCGTTATCGCTACGCTCAAATCTATTTCAAGTAATTGTGATCCGTAGAAAAAAACCACCTCCCTAGAGCCTACCCCTCCGACTGTTACAGGAATTATGAAAGCGATTCCTGATATCAGATATATGAACCAATAATCTTCATATCCGCCCCCAACACCTAGCCCTACCAGAATAAGGTGGATTGTCAATAACTGCATTCCCTGCAACAGCAGCGATATAAGACTGGTAATAAAAACTGATTCTTTATAGTCCGCAAAGAACCGTCGAATAGCTGTGATGTAGGATGCATATGCCAGAGGTATTCCGGCCAATACCCAGACGATGTAAGTTTGCTCAAACGATATCACCTGAACGCTCAAGGCAATCAGCACACATAGCGCGATTAATCCATTAATACGATTAAAGATCAGCGAGGAAATCACCGACTTCAAATCAATTGAATAGTTTTTTGTCAGCCAGTACGCTTTGTATGAGTCGCCCCCTATTCCACCCGGGAAAAACAGATTATAGAACATCCCCAATAAGTATAGTTTAAAGTTCAGGCCCTGAGTTAAGACCAGGTTCTTCGCCTTGAAAAAGAAATTGAGCCTTATTGCCTCTACGTACTTTGAAGCAAAGAAAACGATGAGCGCGCCAAGAATCCACATTATATCTGCCTGCTCAATGGTCAGAACAAGCGCTTTGATGTCCAAATTTCTAAAAACAAACGCCAGGGCAAGAAGCGTAATTCCGAGCTTTAAAATGAACTTAATCGGTTTCTTAAGTTGATTCCAGTTCATGATCTGTTGCTTGCCTTGTGATCAACTTCAGCTAACATTGTCTCTATTTGCGATACCAGTACTGAGTCCGATAATCTTTGGGATGATTTATATGAAAGCCCATCAGCTGTGTTGGCCACAAGGGTCGTGCCTTGAGCAACTGATATTTTGTCCTTTATCAAATCCAGATGCCTTACGGGATCAGAACAAAACTCTTCATACTGAACCTCTATGTATTTATCTGGATCCAGCCCCTGAAGTTGCTCCTGCAGTACTTTTTCCAGTTCGATGTATTGCCTACAATACGCTTCCATTTTACTGTCGTAATCGCCCATAGAGAACTCCTTAGTCGGTCGGAGGCCCCACATATATTCATCGCTGCCGAAAAAGTCTTTGCTCGCCTGAATCGTCGATTGAATAACATCAGCGCGCCCTCGGTTAACGATCACAAAAAATGCGTTCGGGAAAATCTCTTGGAGCTCTCCAATCATGAGCATATTTCTGTTGTTCTTCGCAATAATCGTCTTGCCCCAGCTTTTGCTCAGGTAGGCGAAATAATCTATCATTTCCGATCTCTTTTTAATTGAAATCTCATCCGGTTTATAGTAATGGCTCTTACCCATCCATTTATCCCATATTTCATAACTGTCTCCTATTGAATAGAAGCCCCGCGAGATGCCATAGTAACTTTTGTAGCTCTTGTTTTTGAACTTGCCCTTTTTATAAAATCGCTTGAACAGCAGATGAATGAAATACTTTGATCTCGGGAACAAGGTGTTGTGGTTACCCACTAACGCAAAGGGAAAGCAGTCGGCCAGCACCTGCGACACAAATGTTGATCCGGTACGGTGAATGCCAACCACAAAAACTATTGGTTGATCTAAGGCAGCCATTTTAGGAAGGAATACCTTTTCTACAAAGCCTAGAATTAGGTCAATGGGCAAAAACAGTAACTGTAGAAATTTGATCCAGAGCACATAGTACGCCGACAAATTGAAGCTGGTTAGAATGCTAAATAGGATGAAGGCATTTTTCCTGAGGGTAAGATGTAGTTTGCTGCTAATAATTTTAATTATTTGATTTGCGTCGCTTTTTTTCCTGCATAATAAGTGCCAGCTCCCTACCTACCTGTCCTGCCATGGCGGTGTTTTCTTCCGCTCTCCTGATAAGGTATGGAATTACCTCTTTTACTGGCCCATAAGGGACAAACTTGGCAATGTTATATCCTGCACTAGCAAGATTGTAACTAATCTGATCACTCATCCCCAGTAGTTGTGCAAAGTAAATGTTTGTGTCTATTTTGCTAATCCCATGATCTTCCATAATCTTGATTAGGTCCTGACAGCTTTTTTCATTGTGAGTACCTGCGCAAGTTGCAACATGTTTACTGTTTTCAACCAAAAGGCGCAAGGCACGTTCATAATCCATATCCGTGTTCTTTTTGGACACATGAATGGGTGAATCATAATTCTTTGCCGATGCCCTTTCCCGCTCCTTCTCCATATAGGCACCCCTCACAAGCTTAATGGCTAAAAAGTAATTTTCATTTTTCGCCTTTAAAATAGCGTCTTTGAGAAACTCCAGCCTATCTGACCTGTACATCTGTATAGTGTTGTATATAAGCGGCTTCTCCCGGTTATGCTTCTGCATCGCGTTTGTTGCGAGGTCGTCAATTGCTTGTTGTATCCAGCTTTCCTCTGCATCTATAAACACCCTGACCCCCAGCTCGCTTGCCTTGCTACAAATTTCCTCTACTCTCTGTTCAACTATTTCATACTCTTTTCTTTCTGCCTCCGAAAGCTCGGCTTGAGCCGAGACCTTCGCCAATAAATCGAATCGGGCAATTCCCGTAACCTTAAATACACAAAATGGAATTTTAGGATTCCGATGAGCCAGATCAATTGTTGACAGAACCTCACTCATTGCGCGGGCAAAATCACTCTCGGTTTCATTGCCTTCTGCGGAATAGTTTAAAATGGTTCCGATATTAAACTTAGCTAAATCGTCAATCGTTTTATCACAGGTTTTAAGGTCTGTTCCTCCGCAGAATTGTTTGAATATGGTAGCCTTTACCATTCCCTCAATGGGCAAATGCAGTCCAATTGCGATTTGAGTTGCAGTCTTGCCCAGATTTACCAGGCTGTTGTTGCCAATCAGCTTAAAAAGTAAGTATGCGCGATTAATATCACTGTTGCTTTTACTCGAAAAAGCTATCTCGGTATTGTCGAACGAAACCATGCAGCAAATATAATTGTTAATGAAACAAATGAGCCGATATATGATTCTCTTCCATCATAGACAGAAATGAGTTTATATGCCATTACTTCGTTAATTTGTAAAACAAAGTTTATTTATGCCAATCTCAGCTGAAAAAATAGTTGCTAATGGGTATAGCATCTTCCATGGATCTAATGCCTGGAGTGCCTTATCCATGTTTATTGAGCGCGCCTCAAACACCTATTCATCCATTAACATTCTGCTGGATGAAAATACGGAGAAACAGTGTCTGCCAGCCTTGTATGATAATGCGCCTTCACTGGTCAACGCTGCGCTCGTGCGAATTCCCTCTGGGGAAGCGAACAAAAACGTCGGCACCTTGGCAGAAATCTGGGAAGCATTGCAAAGCAACGGCTCAACGCGCAGGTCGTTACTAATCAACCTGGGCGGCGGACTTATCTCCGACATTGGTGGCTTTGCTGCCTCTACGTTTAAGCGCGGGATCGACTTCATTAACATACCCACGACACTGCTGGGCCAGGCAGATGCGTCTATTGGCGGAAAGACAGGTATTGATCTTTTAGCTGTGAAAAATCAAGTTGGATTAATTGTGAATCCTGTTGCAGTTTTCGTAATTCCAGATTTTCTTAGAACACTGAACCATCAGCAGCTCAAATCAGGTTATGCCGAAATTCTAAAATATGGACTCATTTCAGATAGAGAGCTGTGGAAGTCTGCAAAAGACAACGCCTCTCTTCTTACTGAATACAGCGAATCGAACTGGACGGATATTATAGAAAAGGCATTGGTCATTAAAAATACTATTGTAGTGGAGGACCCAAAAGAACAAGGCATTAGAAAAGTTTTGAACTTTGGCCACACGATTGGTCATGCCTTGGAGGCTTTCTCTCTCCAAAACGACAGCAACCCAATAACACATGGCGAGGCTGTCGCAATAGGTATGATCTGTGAGGCTTATATTTCTACGGTTGTTTTAGGGCTTGATTTAGAAGAACTCAATCAAATTTCCAGTGTAATACTTTCAATATTTGAGAAATACGATTTATCAAAACCGAATGATTCGATGTTGATAGAACTAATGCGCCACGACAAAAAAAATACAAGTTCCAACATCAATTTTACGTTACTCAACAGTATTGGATCCGCTGTGATCGACCAATATACAGAGACTAAAATAATTTCAGAAGCGCTAAATTTTTATCGTGATCTATAAAATATCATGTGGTGGTGGGTCAATAAAAGGAAGTATTGCGCTCCCTGCCTCCAAGAGCATAAGCAATAGGTTGCTCATGATTAATGCGTTATCTGGTGATCTGGTTAATATCAATCGCTTATCAGAAGCTGATGATACCATTACTATGAAGGCGCTTTTAGAATCTAAAAGTAAGGCCCTTGATGTGCGAGATGCGGGAACCGTAATGAGGTTTTTAACAGCCTACCTGGCAACTATTCCGGGGGAATATTCGTTGGCTGGCACCGAGCGAATGCACGAACGACCTATCGGAATTTTAGTTGATGCGCTGCGGCAATTGGGAGCACAAATTGAATATTCTGGCACTGAAGGTTTCCCGCCTTTAAAAATAATCGGCGGTGTGCTGCATGGTGGTGAGCTTGTGATAGACGGATCGGTAAGTAGCCAGTTTATCAGCGCCTTACTATTGATATCGCCGGTAATTTCCGGGCCACTCTCAATAGAGTTTAGTGGCAAAATATCTTCCCGGCCCTATATCTTAATGACTCTGAAGTTGCTTGAATCGCTTGGAATAAATTCCAAATGGAAAGACAACAAGATCAAAATCCGTCCCGGGAAGCTCACAGAAACCAGTATTGATGTGGAGGCTGATTGGAGCGCTGCCTCCTATTGGTATTCAATGGTGGCATTGGCAAAAAGCGCTGACATCACCCTTCAAGGGCTCACTGCCCAATCCATTCAGGGAGATTCGATTGTTGCTTCTATATTCGGTATGCTGGGTGTTCGAACCGAGTTTAATGAGTCTGGTGCCAAGCTTACAAAATCTGGCGAGGTAGTTGATGAATTTGGGTTTGACTTTACAGATTGCCCGGATTTGGCCCCAGCTATAATCGTTACCTCTGCCGCCTTGGGCGTGCCGGGCCTCTTTACGGGAATTGAAAGTTTAAAAATAAAAGAGTCCGACAGAATTAACTCACTTCAGAAAGAGCTGGGTAAAATAGGTGTTGAGCTTGACCGTATTTCTGATAGAGCTATTCGAACAAGAATTAATGCCATGCCAGTAAATTCTGCCCTGAGCTTTGAAACCTATAAAGACCATCGCTTGGCAATGTCTCTTGCCCCCCTTTGCCTCTTACATGAAAATATTGAGATTGATAACCCGGAAGTAACTTCAAAATCATACCCAGACTTTTGGGATGATCTTAGATCGGTTGGAATTGAAGTTGCACCTTCCTCTTGATATAATATTTATTCTTAGCGCATAGAGGTTCTAACAACGGTAACGGTATTGCCACTTATCACGGGTTTCCAGCCACCTCCAAATATACGCTCGACATACCTCAAGAACATTCTGGTTCTGGCTGTAATTTGTGTTGTTCCATCACCTTCGTGCTGTCTATTCTCGCCAGTAAATTCATAAGACATCATCCTGGGGTGTTCCTTCATATACATCTGAATTGCGCTAGACACTGTGGCCATTACCCGATACATTTCACCTCGATTTACCACAACATACTCTCCCGCCTCATCCTGATCAAACTCTTCATTAAGCACTCCAAAAACAATTGACGCTGCAAGGATGTTATCTTGCTTCCTGCCAAATCTAACTTCGTAATCCACGCCGCTATCCGTGGTAAAATAGTATTCCGGACCAGAAGGAATAGCAGGTGTTTTTATTTGATATGGCTCTTGTGACATCGTTCAATAATACGATTAAAATTTAAATCTTATCTGAGCTTTTATTTCTGAAAGGATGCTTCCTTGAACCGTATTTAGACTAGACCCAATGACGTCGCCGCCCTCCGTAAAGTTAACACTACCTGCATTCACATAATACACTTGCGAGTATTTAAGCCAAACGTCTATTCCGCGTACTACCTTGTACCGCAACACCACATAAAACCTACTTCCCTTTCCGCTAAAGGAATGAATGTACGAGGCATAAAGCACATCGTGCTCATACATGTATATCCTTGCATTCGACGATTCAGTCTCAAATAAGGCGTAACGCAATGTTAGCGACACAGGACTCTTGGGCGGCTTATACGTTACATCCTGCATGATCATGTACCCACTTTCCTTGGGGTTGTCTCCAAGGCTGTAGTCTGCTAAATCCACCCTGTTGCGAAGCTTTAGGCTTTCCGTTATCTTATACCTGATGTCGTATCTAAGCAATTGCCTTTTCCTGTCTTCAATGAAGTCAACCCCGATTTCATCACCTCGTGTGTTTTGTTCTTTCATCTCTTTCCTGTATCTCAGGTACATTTCCATTTTCTTGTTTGGCTTAAAGGCCAACTCTGCCAAGAGTTCGTTGCCTCTAGACGGTGCATCAACAGTGCTTCTAAGCCAAGGAAAAGTAAATATGTCGTAATAGGACCGAATCGTCCATTTAGTGTTCGGCTTTATCTCAACCCCCATGTAAACTCCCTTTTCATTTGATGTTTTCGCCGTTTCCCCAAATCCCTTGGCGTGCCTGGATTGATAATCGCGTTGGTAATTTCGGTAAAGCACCGTTAGTGTTAGCCTTGGATCCATGCTCATGATTAAGCCATGTAATTGTGCAATGCCCCCGTTTTGACTCATGGATAATTCTCCGAAAAAATTCATGTTCTGAAAAACATAATTATAATCCAGTCCCAGATTCAAGTTTTGCTTGGCGGAGAATTCAAACTGGTTGTAGGTTCTCAAATTTCTATTAAGCTCTGTTGAAAGCACCGAGCTGACTACGGTTAGGCCTAAATTCAAATTTCTTCTGCTATAGCCCAAACGTCCGCCATACAGCTGTTCTAATATTGACCGCTCATCGAACACTTCAGATTCCGTTCTATGAAAACCCGTTATCTGAATGGAAGACACCTCTTGAATTTCATCTGATAGGCTGTCAATAATCGAAATATTTGCGTCTACCTTTTTTTGAGAATAAAAGCCTGTTAGCTCTAAGCCTTTGTATGTTAAGGTCGTAGCTACACCTCTTAGAAAGTCGCTCTCGTTAACTGATGTGTAGGGTCTAAGTATTTGGGCGTTTCTTTTTATCGCAACTACATCGTTGGTTTTACTGCCATTTCTTGCAAATCCAGACCATATGGTTAGGCCCTGACCAATTTGCAGTTGATAATCTCCTATCGCCAAATGCTTCAAGGGACCAATGTTTTTTAAGAATATATGCCCCGAATAAAAATCAAATCCTTTATAAAACTCATACCAGTTATTCACCTTGTTGGTGCCGCTATAAAATTCTTCTCCTGCATCTTTTTCACCCACGAATCCAATGCTAATATTGGTCGCATACTTGAATCTATAACGCGTATATATTTTATCCGGTGAACCTAAATACCTGGTTGTAAGCGACCCGTCATTATTTGTGTCAGGTGGCGAGTATCCTTTCTGATCTTCAATTATTCTTGTGTAACGAATAAACACTTCATGCTTTCCATTGCTTAGTATCTCTTTGGGATTTAATCTTGGTTGGTCAAATTCCATACTAACTTTTACAAATGGTAAAATCTTTCTTATGGTTTCCAGGTCAAAACCCGTTACAGACTGCAGCTCAAGGGTGCTCATCAATTTTCCAACCGTTTCAATATGCAGCAACAGATTATTGATCTGTAAATCGTTTAGGATATACAAACCATCAAGCTCATCTTTTGATGCGTGATTTAAGTTAAGGGGCCGACGATACAGGTCCGTGAAGTCATCATATAATGAAGCATAATCCAAATCACTGTCCTCATTATTGTCCAGAAAGAACTCTACAATAGCCTCAATAAATTCTGTTTCTTCGAAATCATTTTTGTCTTGGGCAAAGACTATATTCACCGCAAAGATCATTATACTGGCCAGTAATGCTCGTCTCATTTACTCGACAACTTCAGGTGGTTTTTCTTTTGATTTGGAGTCTATGGCGTATGTCAAAGAAATTTGGGGGGTATATCCGAGGATTTGATGCTTTGTCGCCGCAAAATCAAGGGTGAAAGTTCCCAAATACA
>NVRZ01000259.1 GCA_002401055.1 Bacteroidota bacterium | reverse complement strand
CTCATTAAAGTCAGGATTGGGTGTAGTGAGCAGTTTGTCACCGGCAAAAATAGAATTGGCTCCTGCCATAAAGCACAGCGCCTGCCCTTCATCAGACATGTTGGTTCTGCCCGCCGACAAACGCACCACAGAATGGGGCATCACAATTCGAGTTGTGGCAATCATCCTTACCATTTCCCAAATGGATACCATTGGTTGTTTGGCAAGCGGGGTTCCCTCGATAGGAACAAGCGCATTAATAGGAACAGATTCCGGATGTGGATTGAATGACGTTAGGGTAACCAACATGCCCAATCTGTCATCAACTTCTTCTCCCATTCCGATAATCCCGCCAGAACAAATCGTCATCCCTGACTTACGCACATGCTTGAGTGTGTCCAGTCGATCGCCGTATTCTCTTGTTGAGATTATTTCTCCGTAATGCTCTTCTGAAGTATCCAAATTATGATTGTACGCATATACACCTGACTTGGCCAAGCGTTTTGCCTGATCTTCCGTTAGCATACCGAGTGTGCAGCAAACCTCCATATCCAATTCGTTTACCGCCTCCACCATCTCCAATACCTTGTCAAAATCACTGTTGTCACGCACCTCACGCCAGGCGGCACCCATACAGAACCTTGACGCACCTCCGCGCTTTGCCTTTTCAGCTGATTCCACTACTTGATTCAATGGAAGCAGTTTTTCAACCTCAACATCTGTATGGTATCTCGCGGCCTGTGGACAATAAGCACAATCCTCCGGACATCCTCCAGTCTTGATTGAGAGTAACGAACTTACTTGGACTTCTCTAGGGTTGTGATGCGCTCGGTGAACCGACGCAGCCCTGTAAACCAGGTCAAGGAAGGGTGTATCATATATTTCTCTGATTTCTGCCTTCGTCCAATTGTATCGTAAATCCATTTCAACTATTTGTGTGGACTGCAAATATATTACTTAAAGAACTTCTTAAAGCGTGTATTTGTAATTTCGTACAAAATTAAAACGGAAGACCATGAGGATAGACATACTTACCGTATTACCCAAACTACTTGAAAGCCCATTCGATCACTCAATTCTAAAACGTGCTCAGAACAAGGGACTTGTGGAAGTAAATGTTCATGATATAAGGGATTATGCGAGCGACAAGCATAAATCCGTTGATGACTACGTGTATGGAGGAGGTGCAGGAATGGTACTCATGATTGAACCCATTGCTAACTGTATTAATAAATTAAAATCCAAAACTGAATACGATGAAGTTATTTACATGAGTCCCGACGGAGAACTATTGGATCAAAAACTATCCAATCAATATTCGCTTTCAATAAACCTCCTCATTTTATGTGGTCACTATAAAGGAATCGACGAGAGGATTCGGGAACACTTCATAACCAAAGAAATTTCTATTGGAGATTATGTTTTATCAGGTGGAGAGTTGGCAGCGGCAGTATTTTGCGATAGTATTATGCGATTGATTCCCGGCGTGATCTCAGACGAAACATCAGCGCTCACCGACTCATTTCAAGACAACTTGCTGGCGCCTCCGGTATATACTCGCCCTGCTAATTATGAAGGACATGAAGTTCCACCCGTTTTATTGTCGGGACATCAAGCTGAGATTGACAAATGGCGACAAGAGCAAGCCCAAGCAAGAACCGCAGAACGACGCCCCAAGCTAGATAATCTAAAATAGGGGATTCGTTTTTCGTTTATTTTTAAAAGTAGGTTGCTAAACCAAATTGGAATCCCGCCTTCCTGGCTGCCGGATTGCCTATAAGATCTCTAATCCAATGATATTGATAGACTGCTTTGAATACGAGACTAGAAGATGTACGAATGCTTAACCCAATCGATAGAGCCGTAATCTCATCGTATAGCTTCGTCTCTTTAACGATACCGTTGGAATCGTTAAATTCATCAGCATTAAAATCGATTTTCTCAATGCGCATGTTAAACAGTAGCTGAGATTGGTCAAAAATCACAATTTTCTTATCCAATAGCGTATAGTTCAATTCTAACCATCCACCCCACTGCTTTTGCCCGTATAGGCCCTCCAAATCATCTGGGACGTCAATAAGTGCATAAACGTATTCTCCCTGAAGCTTGAACTTATCCACCCCAGTCGTAATATCCAATGCAAAGAGCGACAAGTTTCGTTTTGCATCCACTTGCTCTCCCTCAATTCTATAGTTATTGTATACTCCTCCGTAATAAGAAAGCCCCAGCTCTCCTGCTTTGTTGTGACTCATGGAGAACTTGGCATTGACCATAGGCTGTCCATTGTTGTCCTCCTCAAACATTTCCGCATTCTTCCCAGCTGGAATGAATGTTTTACCCTCTTCATTCACGACGATATCAGCCTGTAGCCCGTTTACCAGATAGGCATCATAAGAAAACGCCCAGTTAGATTTGTAAAACTTTCCAAAGAATCCAAAACCCACCTCAGCCAGAGTAGAGGGAATTATCATCGTGGAAGAAAGCGGACGATCGATGAAGTCCCATTTTGGCGAGTCATGATTCGCATTGAACATGCCTATTTGGGGTAGAAGAATCCCAGCCCGAAAACTCAATACTTCATGTAATTCATAATCAATCTGAGCAGTCTCCAGGGCTATCTCTTCGGTACCATGCTCAAACTCCAGCTCCGATAAGATTCTTACTCGTTTTCCCAAAGCCGCAAAAATGAAAATATTGAACCTCCGGAGCTCCATGCTAAATCCCTCGGTAACGCCATCCTCCATGAAGTAATTTGTATTCCCTTCAATATAACCTCCGATTGCCGTACCTGTTCTACCAAGCCCAATAAAAGGGCGATTGTAGAGCGCATCTTGATTAATGGAAATCGAATCAGAAAGATGCACGCGGTTGATTAGCTTCTTTCTTGTAGAATCAGGTTGCGCAAAACAGATATTCGCAGTGAGGGCAAGCAAACCCATAAGCCCGATTACCTTTCTTTTTGTCGCAACTCTACAAAACTTCATTTTCAGCATTTAGAGAGAATTTAAAAAGGCAATTATCTTATCCTGTTCAGATTGGGTCAAGGCAAGAAACAAAGTCGCGGGTCCGTTCGCCTCTCCTCCTATATGAAAGGCAACTACCTCAGCAATAGAAGTTGCTCTGCCGTCATGCAAGTAATATGCTACTCCACCCTGGCTCTCGCTCGCCAGCCCCAATCCCCACAGCGGAGGCGTACGCCACTCAGAACTTTTTGCATCGCCCTCCGGAAAACCATCGTCAAGCAGATCACCCATATCGTGCAATAGAAGATCTGTATACGGGTGAATTTCCACCTCGTTTAGTACGGAGATATCAGATATCGAAGTTTTTAAAGTGGGTATGTGACATTTAACACATCCTACTTGTGCAAACAGTTGCTCCCCAGCAACAACGTCCTCATTGTCTTCATTGCGTCTGGTTGGAGCCTTTAAAGTTCTCAGATAGAATACAAGGCTCTGCACAACATTCGCCCCAACTTCCGGATCGGGTACATTATCGCCAGATTGATTGCCAGACTGCGGATTGACAAGATCAACCACATCATAATCAGAGGTAATACCCATGTCTTCTTTTAAGGCAAACACAATTTGATCCTGAATTGTAATTTCCTTTGCTTTTTTACCATAGCGCCCAACATATCGTCCGGATGGATCAACAATGTGAATATTTGGATCAAACTCCGTATAGTTTTTAGGACTTAGACGAGCAACGCGACCTTTTATTCCGTCGCCGTCCAAATCAAGAGAATCCGTAAGATTCAATATTGTGGAATCATGAACTGCCGCTAACAGTCCCATACCTGTAACAACAGGTGCAAGACGCTGGGTTTTGTGCGTATAACCAAATGGAACAGATTCAGGGGTGAAGCCAGGAATAGATCGTTGCTGTAACTGGGCACCGCCTTTATCCTCCATATAATCAAATGTGGAACCAACCCACTTGCCAAATCTCGTTTCCAAATTCATGGGATGGCCTTTACCATCTCCTACATGACATCCCTCACATGAGGACTGTATAAAAATGGGTCCTAACCCTTCATCTGGTGCATATACCTTGGCAAACAATTCATCACCAACCAGGTGTTTTGCAAGCTGGTCAGAAGTTAAGCCATCAATAGGCTCTGCGAGAACATCTTCAGATTCAGGCGCGCCTGGTAGAAGCTTATTGCAGGCTGATACAATACCAAGCAGTATCAAGGGTACGAGTACTTTTAAATAAATATTGACTCTCATAATATAGAAATCAAGGTCAAAATTAATATATTTTTAGACATGTCTAAATTTATATTTATATTTTTCTAAATATTTTTTACCTTTGCCCTAAATGAACACACTTGCAGAAGAAAATTATTTGAAAGCCATCTACCAGCTTTCAGGCGAAAACAATACTGGTGTAAGCACCAATGATATCGCAAAACAGATCAAGACAAAAGCGTCTTCCGTTTCTGACATGTTAAGAAAATTATCAAATAAAAGGCTTGCTGATTACGAGAAATACAAAGGAGCTACTTTAACCAAATCAGGTAAAAAAGTTGCTTTGAAGGTTATTAGAAAGCACAGACTTTGGGAGCTGTTTTTAGTTAATAAGCTAGATTTTAAGTGGGATGAGGTGCATGAGATAGCAGAACAACTTGAACACATAGTCTCACCTGAAATGGTTAACAGGCTAGATAAGTTCTTGGACTACCCTAAATACGATCCACATGGAGACCCGATCCCAGACAAAAATGGGAACATCCGTGTAAGAAAGGAGGTGTTTCTATCAGATCTAAGCAAGAATCAGATTGCCAGAGTGGTAGGTGTAAAAGACTCATCCGCTAGCTTTCTGCAGTATTTGGAAAGTGTTAAACTACTTCTGGGAACAGAATTGGTACTCCTCAATCGCTATAAGTTCGATAATTCCTTATCGCTGAAGCTAGGAGCAAAGAAGGAAATCACAATCTCGAACAAAGTCGCACAGAACCTATACGTGAGTACTACTTGATTTAACAATGATAGAAACAATAACAGAACATTTTTTAAGTGTTTCGCCCATAATGCAGGCGCTTTATGCCACGACCTTTACCTGGTTTGTGACCGCTGCTGGTGCATCTCTTGTCTTCTTTATCAAAAATCTCAGCAGAAGATGGCTCGATGGGATGTTGGGATTTA
>NVRZ01000258.1 GCA_002401055.1 Bacteroidota bacterium | reverse complement strand
ATTCATTGCTTGCCTTACCAGTTTATTGTTCAAAGGGCTGGCTTTCACTAATTCCGACTCAGGATCGACCAGAATTCCTAAGTAATCTGTTTTAAGATAAGGTTGTCTTTCTAAGGTAAACTTATCTTTGTATTTAGGATTTAATTGACCGGTCTGGGAAAGAACTTCATCTTTGGGCAGTTCGTCGAGGCCAGATATAAAATCAAGATCTCCTTTAACAAACTCTAAGAATACAACCTGCTTCTCATTTAGAAATGAAATAGAAACAGCATCTAAATAAGGCAATGACTCACCTTGCAAGGTTTTTTCGAAGTAGTTGTCATTCTTGACAAAGATTAACTGAACTCCTTCTTTCCACATTTTAAACTTGAATGGACCGGTTCCAACAGGATTGTTTCTGAAGTCCCGCCCATAATGTTCTACAATTTCATGTGGTACTACCGAGCAGTATTGCGTGGTTAGCAATCCCAAGAAGGGCGGAAAAGGATTCTTAAGGAAGATCTGAAAAGTTGAATCGTCAATTGCAACGAATCCAAGATTCTTAGATTGATCTAGATTATTGAAGATCCATGCTCCAGGAGAGGTTACCTCAGGGTTTACGATGCGAAACAGGCTATGAACAAAGTCTTCAGCAATTACTTTTCTCCCTTTTCCGCCTTGAAACAACTCGTGATCGTGAAAGTATACATCAGTCCTAAGATGAAAAGTGTAAACAGCTCCGTCTTCCGAAATGTCCCATGAGCTTGCAATGGATGGAACAACATTGAGTTCATCGTCCATTTGAACCAGTCCATTAAACAATTGGTTAATCGCCCAGATGTTTTCTACATTTCTTGCAAAGGATGGATCCAGTGAACTTATACCTGCGGATTCGTTGTAACGAAATACAGTTCTGGTGTCGACAGCTTTGTCCTTTTCTTCTGCACATGAGCTGTACAGCAGAACTACAAATAGCAGTATGTAAGTAGGAAATCTCATTTATTCGATCTTTTCAAAAATAATAATTTCTGAATGCCGAAAAAACTGAGAAAATAAAAGTTACTAACCGGATGAAGTAGAGGCAAAGTTCCGTATTACTACCGCAGTAAAGTAAAATGCCCGATATATTCGTGGTCATCTCCATTCAAATCTACGGTCCTTATAAGATAGATGTAAACATCCATCTGTGCTACCTTTCTGCCATTGTTAGCCGTTCCGTCCCATCCCAACCATTGAGCATATTCTCCATTGTATTCATAAATTCTATCTCCCCATCTGTCAAATATGATAAATTCAAACTCCTGCTGGTCAATTCCAATAATTGAAGGCTTAAAATATTGATTTTTACGTATTAGACTTGCCGGAGCAAAAGCACTAGGAGTGAATAGGATGTAGTCATTTTTCACTTCAATTCTAATTGCCATGGTGTCTTTACATCCGTTAGGTTCTTCGATGGTTAGGACTACTAAGAAAGACCCTGTATCCTGATATACATGTTGTAGTTCTGTATATGTTCCTGTTGTATAGTCTGCATCTGTAATGTTTCCGTTTCCTGGGCCGGCTATAATATTATCACCAAAGTCCCATTGCCAGGATGTAGATGGGTCTGAAAAAGTTGAATTATCTACAATTGTTATGGTAGGATTTAGTTCAGATGTTTCTAGTGGAGTAACAGTAAAATCTGCTACAGGAGGCGCAAATACGGACCGTTGTGCACTTGCATAACAACCATCAGTTGTTGTAACCGTTAGCGTAACCTGGAACACACCAGCACTGGAAAATTCATGAGATGGGTCTTGCAATGTTGAGTTATTAAGAGCCCCAGTGGTAGGATCACCAAAATCCCAAGAATAGGAGTTTATAGATCCTGGACTCGCTACCGTAGACATATCGTACAATTGTGAGCTAAAAGCATCAGGATAACAGCCTGCCTCAAACCACGCATCCGGCTTTGGATTTACAGTCACTGTGGTGTTTGTCGTAGCAGGGGTGGAACAATTATTTGCATCAGTAACCGTCACATTATAAATAGTTGTGCTACTAGGAGAAACGCTAATCGTTTCCGACGAATATAGCGGATTCCAGGCCCAAGTGTAAGGACCGCCATTGCCGCCAGTTGCGGTGGCAGTAAGTGTTGCATTATCACCTTCACAAATTGTTTTACTCTCCAGAGTAATTGATATGGAATCAAGTACGGTTATTGTAATTGAATTATTGGCAAGGCAGGCATTCGCATCCTCCACAGATAAAATATAGGAAGTTGTAATTGTTGGAGCCACTTGCTGCTCAGTTCCTGTAGGTCCGTTATCCCAGCTGTAGGTATATGGAGCTGTTCCGTCTTTTCCATAACCTGATATTAGGTAATTTCCCCCATAACAGATTGTAGCGTTTGTCGACACAATAACTGAAAGCTGCACAGGCTCTTCAATGGTAACCGTCAATGTGGCTACACATAAGTTTAGGTCGGTAATTTGTACCGTCACATCACCTTGTTCTAAACCTGTTGCAGTAGCCGTATTCTGCGTGGAAGGATCATCCCATAGGTAAGTGAATGGAAGCGTTCCTCCTGTGAAAGTGACCGTAGCACTTCCCGTGGCATCGCCATAGCATTTCACGCTGTCCGTAGCAATTCCCGATATTACAGGGCCCGCTATATCAAACAACACAATATTGTTCACAACGTATTCACATCCATTTGCATCGGTTACCGTGACATTGTAAGTTCCTGCCAGTAAATCTGTCGCAGTTTGGGTGGTTTGAAACAATGCGTCATCCCAGTTATATATCCATGGCGATGTGCCACCCGTTGCGTTAACCGTTGCTTCTCCGTTAGCATCGCCACACTTCGATGGGCTGTTTGTAGCAGTAGCCGAAAGAGGAGCCGGTTCGTTGATCTGTATATTCTCCGTTCTTAAGCAGCCATTTAAATCAGTAATGTCAACCGTGTATGTGCCAACAGTCTGCCCTGTTATGCAATTTTGAGTGCTTCCAGATGCAATCCATAGGTATGTATATCCTGGTGTTCCACCTGATGGATTTAGGCAGATGCTGCCATCTGCACCACCATTACAATTTACATTGGTCATGTCAATAGTAGTAATCAATAAGGGTGGTTCAGTAATATTAATAGAACTGACGGTGCTACAGCCATTATTATCCACTGCCACTACGCTATGCGCCCCAGCACACATTAACGAATCTAAACTTCCTGATTGACCGTTACTCCAGGAGTAAGTGTAAGGAGTAACGCCTCCAGTAACCAATATACTGGCAGTTCCATCACATATGCCAAAGCAACTTGTATTTGTTGAGTTATTAATTGCACTTGCCAGAAAGTCCGGTTCGGTAATTGAAAAAGTATCAGATACGCTGCAGTTATTATCATCAATTACTACTATTGAATAATCATCTGAAACCAGACCGAAAATGAATGTAGATCCTTGTGATATAAGATTTCCTCCCCCATCAAACCACAGGTAAGTATAATTCGGAATTCCTCCAGATATTGTAACTGATGCAGTTCCATTGTTATCACCGTTACAAATAAGAGGTGGGGCTGCGATCGTGTCAATAGTAGGGCCAGAAACATCATTAATTACTACAGGTAAGGTATCCTTACAGTTTTGTCCGTCAGTAACGTAGGCGAAATATGCCCCCGCATAAACTCCTGTTAAGCATGAATCCACTGTCCCAGCAGAGTCGCTCCAGGCAATTACATAAGGTGATGTTCCACCAAAGGCGTTCACACAGGCGCTTCCATTATTAGAACCGCAAGTGGTGGGAGAAACTATATTCTGCGTTAGGCCTATCTGAGTTGGTTGTGTAATTAAAACACTTCCAGAAATTGAACAATTATTAGAATCTCTAACAACAACTGCTATTGTAACACCTCCCGGTTGCGAACACAATGCCGTGGCTATCTGGGTAGTTTGTAAATACGTGTCGTCCCAGAGGTAAGTATAGGTGCCAATGCCACCGCCAGGAGTTGCAGTTGCCGTTCCATCACATGCATCAAAACAGGTTACATTCGTTGATGCCATTGAAATTGTCAGAGGTGGCGGCTCATTTATTATTCCACTTGCAACTGATAAACAACCGTTGGTATTGGTGACAGTAACATCAAAATTTCCCAGGCAAAGTGATACAACTTGATCTGTAGTGTCTCCAGTGATCCATTGGTATGTATAGGGAACACCGCCTCCAGATGTTGTTACCTGAGCATAACCATTGCAATTGCCATTGCAATCTACATCCACCGTCGATGAAATGGCTGCTACGAATAGAGGAGGATCAATTAAAACGACAGTAGCTAGTGTAACGCAAAAGTTTGAATCCGTAACTGTAACGGTGTGGGATCCATCGCACAAGTTTATTGCCGTTGTGGTAATTTGAGCTGGCGAGGTATTCCATGAATATGTATAAGGAGTGGTACCGCCTACTGCTATTACGGAAGCGCTTCCATCACAACTATCTTTACATCCAGGATCAACTCCGGAGGAACTCAAGGCCAGCACAGCCGGTTCTGTAATCACTACTGTCGCTGTAGTTTGGCAGCCTGCAGAGTCAAAGATATCTACTGTGATTGATCCTGCGCACAATCCTGTGGCAGTTGCCTGTGTTTGTCCATTGGGCCATAAAAATGTATAGATTCCTATTCCACCAACAGGTGTAGCCGTGGCAGTTCCATCACAGGAGGCATTGCATGTCGCGTTGGTGCTGGCCGTTATGCTTGCTGTTAGTACAGGAGGTTCGATTATGGTAACCGACACTGTAGTAGTGCACCCTTTCATATCCGTAACTGTAACTATGTACGGACCAGCCGTCAGGAATGTAGCCGTGCTGCTGCTTTGGCCGTTACTCCAGAGATAGTTGTAGCTCGGAACACCGTCAGTGACCGTTACCGAAGCCGTGCCATTGTTGCCACCAAAGCACGATATATTAACTTGATTCGATATATTGGCAGCTACAATTCCCCCATCTATTACTGTTGTGGTCCCAATTACCTGACAACCATTCGCATCTGTAACTGTTACGCTGTAGGTATTGTCAACCAGATTAGAAATAGTCGATGTTGTGCCTCCGTTGCTCCATAAATAGGTGTAAGTTGTTGTTCCGCCTGTTACGCTGGCCGTAGCAGTTCCATCCGTGCCATTGTTG
>NVRZ01000257.1 GCA_002401055.1 Bacteroidota bacterium | reverse complement strand
CGGCTATGGATACGACAAAATATTTATCTGGTTTTAATGTGGGTTACGCTTTGGAATCATTTCTTACAGAGGGGAAAGACATTGAGTTGATCAAGGCTTTAGATTCTATGTGCGAACGAAATAAAAACGATGATTACTGCGCTGGAATAGCTGACGGCAAAGAACAATCAAGACTGGAGAAAAAACTAGCAAAAGCCAAAGAACAAGAAAGAGATAAAGAATTGGATGAGATCATGGATAAAAAGAAGGAAAAAGGGAAAGAAAAGAAAGGACGCGAACGGTGATCTACAAAAAACCACGCTATTCTGACCCAAAGGCCTATTCAGGTGGATACGACAAAGGGTATGAACTCGCTCTCGCTGGGAAAAAGATAAATTACCGTCTCATGAGTTCATTCAAAGCCCTTTTCTTGAGTGCGTATGCTGATAGTTTTTGCGAAGGTATGCGTGATGGGTACAGGCAAGGACTATGGGACAAGGGAAAAGGATTACAGCGATTACGAAATAAGGAAATAGATGGCATTTTGAAGAGGAAAAAGCAAAAAAATGACATAAGTAGAGAACGTTAATTTCTTCTTCTGGAAAAACTGCGTTTTGAGTTCATTTAACCAATTAATGAAATGCAAACTTTACTCAAATATTTGTTTGAAACAGGAGTGCTGGAACACGGGACAAAAGAAGAAATAGAGGAGGCCAAAAAGGAGTATCGGAGAAAGTATTCAAAAGAAAAGCAGAAAGAGTTTCGGGAAAAAAATGTCAGAAAGGAAATCATCTTAACGCGGAAAGAATTCTCTGTACTGTGTAAAGCCGCCAAGAAGCACAAGATAAAACTGGCCCCTTTCATCAAGCAAGCGGCTCTTGCCCAAGTAGCAGAAAAATATTTACTCCCCAGCGATAGTGTTGTCCAGGAACTAGAACTCGCCATACGCAGGATAGGAAATAACGTCAATCAGTTGGTTCGGTACGCCCACCAAAACAATTACCTTCCTAAAGAAACGATTGCAGAGATTCAGAACCAACTGAATGAATTGGAAGGAAAAATTTCTAAGGCTTTCCGAGAGCCGCTCAAGGTTCACCACTTAGTTGAATTTGCCATTAAAAAGCACCCCGAACTTGTTGAACAACTGGAGAATCTACTTTCTAAGTACAAACAAAAATGATGATTGTAAAAACAAGCCGATACAAAACGAAGCGTTTCTCAGAACTCATAGATTACATCATGAGTGATCAAGGACGCATACGTGAAGATCAGACGTTTACGATCTATCATAATCTGCGCTCTACAGAGAAGGAGGCGATTGTCAGGGAATTTGGGGTAAATGATCAGTTCAGAAAAAAACGCAAAAGGGGTGTGATTTTATACCATGAAATACTCAGTTTTTCACCTAAAGACAAAGGAAGGATAAGTTTAAAGGCTCTGGAGGACATGGCCCAAAAATTTATTGAATTGCGTGGAGATCGGGCGCTTTGCTTTGCCAAGCCCCATATAGAAAACGAAAATGTTCACATTCACTTTTGCTTCTCAGGGACGGAGTACAAAAGTTCTAAAACGCTTCGTTTGGACAATAACCGATTTAAGGGGTTGAGAAAGGATATAGAGGCGTACCAAGCAGAAAAATACCCAGAGTTGGAAAATTCCCTTTGTTACTTGAATAAATGGCAGAAAGACCGTTTTGTTGAGTTTGACCAAGAGAAGGCAAAACAGAATGATCGAGAAATTCAGTTTAAAAGGCGTACCGGAAAAAAATCGGATAAAGAAATAGTGAGTGAGCTGCTCAAAGACTGCCTTCAAAAATCCGAAAGTAAGAACGACTTTTTCAATCGGATCATTTCACAGGGAGTTGCGCTGTATAAATACCGAGAAAAAGTGAATGGAATTCAATATAACGGCAGGAAGTTTCGCTTTAAAACGTTGGATGTTCCCGAAAGAGAAATCCAGTTATTGGAACGTAATTACGAGCGAGTGAAAGAACTCGAAAAAATAATTCAGGAAAAAGAGGAAAGAAGGAATCTCGGAAAAGGAAGGAATCGTTGAATGAGGAAGGAAAACTGTGTTTTTAATTTTTAACCACTTTATATGCTTTGGCGTTTTTTAAGATGGCTCTTTAGTTTTTCCTACAACCGGAACATACACGGAAGTGCTCGTTTTGCTACGGGTATTTGGAGGCTTTTAGTTCTAGCAAGATGGAAGAACGGTTTAGTTATAGATGGAGTGAATAAAATTTCGTTGAAGCGGAGTTACGCTCATTGTTGTGTTCTTGCACCAAGTGGTACTGGAAAAACAACGAGATTCATCATTCCAAACGTCCTAAACCTCAAAAAAAATTCTGCCGTAATCACCGACCCCAGTGGTGAGATTTACGATTTGACCGCCCCTCATCTTCGCAAAATTGGGTATCAGGTAAAAGTGTTGAATGTAGCAGATGTAAACGCTTCCTTGCAATACAACTCGCTTCATCGTTGCCATACGCACACGGAGATTCAAAAGACGGCTGAAATTTTAGTCGAAGCTGCCTATCCAAAAACGAGCTTTCAGAAAGATGCCTTCTGGAATGACGGTGCAAAGCAGATCATTAATATTTGTATTCGTGCCCTGAAAAGCCAAAAGAACCCGCAAGATGCAAATTTGTTCAAGCTGAAGGAGCTTTTAAATATGCTTGGGTACGATACAAAAAAGGCAGCCGCAAGCATGAAGGGCTTGGATCAAGCTACATTCAATGATCTAAAAGCTTTTATAAGTCAGGACGATAAAGTGTTTGATGGAATGCTTTCAACGGCGAAGGCTGCTCTTGGTAAACTTTCCGACCCAAACATCGCAAAACTGACTGAAGGGGAAACGCTTGATTTTGAATCTTTACGTACTGATAAAACTGTCATTTTCATCATTGTCCCAGAGCATGAGGTCCAGTATTACTCATTTATTATTTCTCTTTTATACAGCGATATTTTCAACTTCTGTATGCAGAAAAAACAAGCTGGACAATCCTACATTCCCGTCATGTTCTTTCTTGATGAATTTGGTAACTCAGGAAAGCTCCCTTCGTTCAGTACGATCATAACGACCCTAAGGAAGCGCAAATGCTCCATTAGCATAGTTTTGCAGGATATTCAGCAATTGGTTAATACCTACGGTCAATCAGATGCCTCAACCATCCTGAACGGTGGATGTTCCAGCCGAATTTATTACCCAGGACTCAGCTTGCAAACGTGCGAGGAACTTTCTCGTATGCTCGGATCACGAACAATTTCCTATAGAGAGGGAGGGTATGAATCACATGGAGATGGTATGCAAAATAGATATAGGAATATGGGACGTTTACTGCTCACACCTGATGAAATCAGAACTCTGAAATCTCAACACGGAATCTTTGTTCACGGGAACGAATTGCCCATAAGACTAAAGACAGTTGCATGGTTTGAAAGCATGAGCATGACGCTAAAAACAAGAACTTAACCCAATCATTTTGAAAACACTTTTCGCAATCTTGGTCGTCTTCATTATTTACTCCCTTTTCTCTAAATGGGTATTCAAAACAAAAGGGGGCACGTACTTTATGTTTCCTCTTGCCCGAAAGGTTTGGGATTTGATATTGAAAGGAATTAGAGTGATTTGGAAATTCTTGAAATGGCTGTTCCAAGTTCTGATTTATGACCGAAGAGATTGGTGAACTGAGAAATCGCATAGGAGTTTAACTCCTGCGCCACATTGACAGGAATATTTCAATGATTATGCCAACATGTCCATAATTATAGATTGGACTGCAAGTTGAGGTGTAGCTTTTACCGAAAGAAGAAATCTGATTGCCTAACCTTAAAATTAGAAATCATGCAAAAAAAACTAATTCATACAAAACTACTTAGCAGCACGGAACCCGGTTTGATAATTCTTATGATTGACCAGTCCAGTTCTATGGCCGAGCCTTACAGTGCTACACAAAACAAAGCAGAATTTGCAGCGTTAGCGGTGAACAAGGTAATCGCTGAAATTATTGAAAGGTGTTCGCATGGAGAGACAATTAAAGACCGAGTAGAGGTAGCCGCTATTGGTTACGGTTCAAAAGCTAAGGGACAATTTGTAGGTTATGCTTCTGAGTTGGCGGAAAACCAACAAATTACTAAGTCAACAGCAATGCTTTCTGATGGGAAGGGAGCGGAAACTGAAATTGATGTGCCACTGCAAGTTTGGCTCAACCCCGTTGCAAGTGGAAGTACTGCAATGGCCGATGCCTTTGAGCTGGCTAAGGAAGGTGCATTGAAGTGGTTGACTAAAAACGAGCATAGTTTTCCACCCGTTGTTATTAACATAACAGACGGAGAACCTGACGAATGGCAACAGTATGGGAATTTTGATGAATCCACGAAGGCCGCTAAAGAGTTGATGAAAATCGAAACAACTAATGGCCCGCTGATATTATTGAACGCACATATTTCGGCTGACTCTGATGGAAAAATAGAACTTCCAAGTAGCAATAGTGGGTTTGAAAATAACCAATTCGCAAATTTCTTATTTGATATTTCAACTGTGCTCTCAGATCCCATTGCAGAAGCAGCTAAAAAGGAGTTCTCCATCAAGCCTGAAGCAAGAGGGTTCCTTTTTAATGCTGATGGCAAAGGGCTCATGAAATTGCTGAACTTTGGTTCAAGGGTTTTAAAGTGATGGTACTGGAGTAAGGGTTTCCGTGCTCGTACAATTCTCTTCTGAGAAGTCTTCCGCTAAACCGCAGTCGGTTATTTACCCTGAGGAAGAGATGAAAAATTATTTTTAGACTCAAAGCTAATTTCCCATGTTAAGAATTAACCTGATAGCGGCTCACAAAATCCAAAAAGAAGCAGAAAAACCCGATGACTGCCAAGATGCTTTTCAGACTTCGGACGATCGTTTCGCAATTGCTGATGGAGTAACAGAATCCTTCTATTCAAAAAGCTGGGCAGAATTATTAGTCAATCACTATTGCCAGCACCCTGCAATTGGCAAAGACAATTGGAAAGAATGGCTGCTACCGATACAAAACAAATGGTTAGAAGAAGTTGCTCAAAGAGTCAAAAAAGCCAAAGAACGACAACTACCCATTTGGGTAACTAATTACAAAAGACATGCAAGATCTGACGCGGCAGTCTCAACTTTTGTAGGAGTTCAATTGGAC
>NVRZ01000256.1 GCA_002401055.1 Bacteroidota bacterium | reverse complement strand
TCTTCCACTTGTGGATCGGATAACGGCTCTGCTTGCGTTAATCCGATAGGTGGGTGTTCTCCCTACTCAATCATTTGGGATGATCCAAATACAACCATTGGTTTCTGCGCTTTCAATTTATTTACGGGCGTATATAATGTTACGATCACGGATTGCAACGGATGCATCATGACAACGCCTGTTGTAGTAAATGATATTCCTGGGCCTGCCATTGATTCAATCGTAACTACCGACGTTACCTGTAATGGCGATAGTAACGGAACTGCCAGTTCATATATTACAGCTGGCACATTCCCATTTACATATATTTGGACAGATTCCTTGGGAGATACAATCGGTCCTAATTCGTCAATAATATTCGGATTATCGGGAGGCAATTTCACCTTTAGCGTACAGGATGCAAATGGGTGTATGAGTACACAATCGTTTAGCGTCAACGAACCGGCATCTCTCACTTCAGCATTCGTCAGTCAAACAAATATAACCTGCAACGGATATTGTGATGGTTCTTTAACTGTTCTGGCGGGAGGAGGCACGCCACCCTATACTTACGTTTGGACCGACGGTTGTACAGGCTCCACGAGCTGTACCCTTTGCGCCGGGACTATGGATGTGTGGGTTACAGATGCCAATGGGTGCAGCAATATTAGCTCAGCCAATATAACGGAACCCCCATTGCTAACTTTTACTGCTACAACAGTAGCTTCCTGTGGCCTGAGCAACGGAAGTGCATGTGTAACTGCAACGGGTGGAGTTTTACCTTATGTCATCACTTGGAATGACTCTGCCACTACCGTAGGGCCATGCATTGATTCGGTTTATTGTGGCGCATACAATCCAATACTTGTAGACGGTAACGGTTGTTTTTACTCTAACCCTGTATCTATTCCATGTGGCACAAGCACTTCAATTGACAGTTTAGTAACAACAGATATTTCCTGCTATGAGGACAGTGATGGAGTCGCTACTGTAGTCATGCAATCCAGTTGTACACCATTGTCTTATTTATGGAGTGACCAACAAGCTCAAACGAACGCTACGGCAACGGGATTGGCTCCAGGAACATATGTGATTATAGTAACTGATACGTTAGGCAACGTAGATTCAGGATCAGTTATAATTGGTGAACCTGACCCAATAGCTTCAGTAATCACAGCTCAATTCAATACGAGCTGTAATGGATTGTGTGACGGCTCCGCTACCGTAATGACTGGTGGAGGAACCCTACCTTACACATATGTTTGGAATAATGGATGTATCACTTCAACTTGTACAGGATTATGTGCCGCGTCTTATAGTGTAACCGTCTCAGACCTTAAAGGCTGCAGCAGCACTGTTTCCGTGATAATAACCGAACCTGATTTACTATTAATCTCTGATTCAGTGATCGATGTAAGTTGTTATGGCGGTTCAGATGGAGCCATATACATTAGTGTAGAAGGCGGAACACCCTTTTACGCCTACCTGTGGGATCCAATTATTGGTCCACCCTTCAATTTAACCGCACAAACTTATTGTGTGACGGTAACAGACATTAATGGTTGTACCGAATCCTCATGCATTATGGTAGATGAACCAAGTTCTTTGTTAGTAGTAGCAACGGTGGATGATACAATTGTATGTGTTGGGTCGAGTACACAGGTTTCTGCACCAACTACGGGTGGGACGGGCTCTTACACTTATATTTGGAACACGGGAATCACCAATTCTTCATTTATTACCTCTCCAACCTCTGACACCACCTTTTCCGTTACAGTTACAGACGACAACGGATGTGCCGCTAATGCAAGCGTGAACATTATCTCTGATAATTGCTTGTTAATTACTGAAGCAGAAAATAGCCTTACGCCAATTCTGATATTTCCTAATCCAAATAATGGTGAATTCACTATTAAATTCTCGGTTGTGCAAAAACAAAACTTTAAGATTCTGCTGTTCGACATCTCGGGTCAATTAATATTTAAGGAAACAAGAAGCGATTTCTCAGGATTGTACAAGAAGACCTTCTACCTCGAAAATTCCGCCCCAGGAGTGTATTTGATAAGGGTTGAGATGGGTGATGAGGTTATTAACAAGAATATCATTTTAGAATAAAATACTCAGAACCCATGACAAGAAAGTTTTATATTCTATTAATTGGGTGCGCAATGATCCTCCCTCTCAGGGAAGTAAAAGGACAAGTAACGCTACTAAATCCCTCATTTGAAGGAACTCCACAAGCCCATATTGTTCCAACTCCATGGCAAAATTGTGGAGGTTCGCCCGACACGCAACCCGGACAATGGGATATCACGCTTCCCGCATCAGACGGCAGTACCTATGTGAGTTTTCTTCAGCGTGGTGATTCAGCAAATACATATTATGAAGGGGCAGGACAGCAATTAGATATTTGCCTAACCTCTGGCAACCTGCATAGTTTTACACTGGATTTAGCTCACAGCAATGTCTACCTTTCAGGTGACCCAGGTGATTGTTATAGCTCTTTGGAGGTATGGGGTGGATACAGCTCCTGTAGCCAGGATGAGTTACTGTGGCAATCAGGAAAAATTACTGATACTACCTGGCAGACTTATCCGGTAGCATTTACTCCTAATCAGAATTGGTGCCATCTTACATTCAGACCTTATTTTATTGACTCATGCAGTTCCTGGATAAATGTATTATTAGATAACATCGACCTTTCTGTAATTGAGGGAATAGCAGCTTTCAATTACAATAAAATTCAAATCAGCATCTATCCCAATCCAACAAATGGATTGATTCACCTTGAATTGACTCAAAACGAACGAACGGATTTCAACCTGGAAGTTCGCAACCTTCTTGGAGAGCTGTTGATGGTGAAATCTTATAAAGCTAGTCAAGCCTCGCACATTGAACTTAACTTACAAGAGTTGCCCGACGGAATTTACATTGTGCAATACGCTTCAAAATCAAACGTGACAAATAAGCGAATAGTGATCAATAGATAGGATTAGCCTAACTATCTATAAAAGCAAATGGTCGCTCAAATTTTGGTAAGCGTGGCCGAAATACTCTCGGGTTGCCCGCTTCCATCGTCGACATTATAAGCCAGTTCTATTGTAGATAGCTGATTGGTTATGTAACCACTGCCACTTACAGAAACAGAGCCAATCACTTGCTGTAAAATTGTTAAGCTCGTGCCCGAGGTAGATGCCTCAGCCTGATATCCCTGTCCCAACAGGTTGAAATTGTCAATGAGAATATTATTGGCATTGCTTCCATGGGCATGTATTTCCACTTGAAAGGTGCTTGTCAGCTGTTGGTTCTGATCGAACTCATCACACTGCCACAAGCCTAAATAATTATCCCTGACGGCAGTCCCGTCTCCATCTTTGTCTTTATTGCATGCCCCCGCAATTAAGGCCAGCAATACCAAAATAAAAATGGACTTGTGTTTAAGCATCCCTGTGATTTTATTTGAGTCTTTCTTTCAATTCAATGTTAAAATTTCTGGCCTGATCCTTTGCCACATCGTATCCGGCATCTGCATGGCGCAGCACCCCAATGGCTGGGTCATTGTTCAGCACTCTTTTCAATCTTTTTGCTGCTGCATCCGTTCCATCAGCAACAATAACCATGCCCGCATGAATTGAATATCCCATTCCCACACCTCCACCGTGATGCACGGAAACCCAACTTGCACCACCGGAGGTACTCAGCAGTGCATTCAGAATTGGCCAATCCGCAATGGCATCAGAGCCATCCTTCATTCCCTCTGTTTCGCGATAGGGAGATGCGACCGACCCAGTGTCTAAATGATCTCTCCCAATCACAATTGGTGCTTTTACTTTTCCTTCTGCCACCAATTTATTAAATGCCAATCCCGCTTTTTCTCTTTCGCCCATTCCTAACCAGGCAATCCTGCAGGGTATTCCTTGAAATGCAATCTTCTCCTGCGCCATTTTTATCCATCTAACCAGATGCTCATTTTCAGGAAATAATTCCAGAATAACTTTGTCTGTTTCGTAAATATCATTTGGGTCTCCTGATAAAGCAGCCCACCTGAATGGCCCCTTGCCCTCACAAAATAATGGACGAATAAAAGCTGGGACAAATCCTGGGAAATCGAATGCATTCTTCAATCCGTTGGCAAGTGCCTTGCCACGAATATTGTTACCATAATCAAAAGTTATAGCGCCCCTGCTCTGTAATTCTATCATCTGTTCAACGTGTCGCGTAATTGTATCCAAGGATAGCTTGATGTACTTGTCTGGGTCGGCTTCTCTTAGCTTTAGTGCTTCTGCAACTGACAAGTTTTGAGGAAAGTAACCTATGAGCTCATCATGTGCAGAGGTTTGATCTGTTAGTAAATCTGGTGTAATGTCTCTGTCCAACAATCTCTGAAGCAGGTCCACAGCATTACAAACAACGCCAATAGAGATTGCCTGCCCATCTTCTTTTGCAGCCAAAGCCATGTCTATTGCCTCATCAATATTACGTGTCATTTTATCGATGTATCGCGTATCTATTCTTTTTTGAATCCTCCACTCCTCAATTTCCGCTGCCAGGCAAACGCCTTCGTTCATGGTGATGGCCAATGGTTGTGCGCCTCCCATACCACCTAAACCAGCTGTAACGGAAAGTGTTCCTTTTAATGTTCCATTATAATGCTGCCGCGCCGCCTCACCAAAGGTTTCGTACGTGCCTTGTACAATCCCCTGTGAGCCAATATAAATCCAGGAACCTGCAGTCATTTGGCCAAACATGATAAGGCCCTTAGCATCTAACTCACGAAAGTGCTCCCAATTGGCCCAGTGTGGCACCAGCATGGAGTTGGAGATAATTATCCTCGGGGCATCGGTGTGTGTGGGTAGAATTCCAATTGCCTTTCCAGATTGGATTAGCAATGTTTCATCATTCTCTAAATCCCTTAATGCCTTAACGATGAGTTTGAAAGCCTCAGGATTTCTCGCTGCCTTTCCAGATCCGCCATATACAATTAGTTCCTCCGGATTCTCTGCCACCTCAGGGTCCAAGTTATTGTGCAGCATTCTAAGTGCTGCTTCCTGAATCCAGCCCTTGCAGCTAATCTCTGGTCCCGTAGGGGTTTTTAATTTCGAAATGTCTAGCTTATCCATATTCTATGCATTACCCAACAATCATTTGTCAGGTGTTTTCCTTTTACCGGTTTCAGCAT
>NVRZ01000255.1 GCA_002401055.1 Bacteroidota bacterium | reverse complement strand
AGACGCATGGAAGGCTACTATGGCTGTGTGAAAACCAGTCCAGAACGACGTGCTGATGCGGAGAATGCCTCGGAGAAAGGTTGGATAACAGCCAAGAGCGACAACTGCTCTGGTCCTCCAGACTTTATTCCAACATCCACCTAGTGTCCTCGACGGGTTCCTGAACCCGCTCGGGGACTTTGTCGTTTAGGTCTTCATACTTAATACCTTATACCTTATACTTACCCCATGGAGCTAAAAACATTCATATTTATGGGGCGTTCTGGTTGTGGTAAAGGTACCCAGGCTGAATTACTTCAAGAAAAACTTGGCTTAGATTATGTTGGCTCAGGAAATCTCTTGCGTGCGCGGGTGGAGACAGAAGATTTTTCAGGCAGAAAATTAAAGCTTATCCTGTCAAGAATTACAAGCCTTAATCCCATCATTACGCCACCGGTTGCCGTTTTTACGGTAGAATTCACCATGGTCGTTTCTGAATCCCACCAGTTTATCAGTTCTTCCTTATTCTTATCGATGTACTTGTATTTTATAAAGGGCCCTGAGAACAAGCTTATACTTGAGTTGGGAAACCGTTGGTGTAACACCGAAAGGCGTAAATGTAGTTCGGTTGAAGCACCGTTTCTGGTGTCATTTCCATTTTCCTTAAGAATAACGCCTGCAAGGAGCATAATACTACTCGCTTTCTCATTAAATAATCTTTCGTATCCTATTTTGAATTGGCTACCTAAAAGATGGATGGGGCTAAAATGAAATACATTCATATTTATTGGCTCCAGAGGCTCCTTGTTTGTCTTTTCAGCAACCAGCTTCGTTTCAACAGGTGCTTCATTCGTTTTCTCATCTTGTGCCCAAACAGAATTACACATAAAAATACAAGTGCTAAACAACAGAACAATTGATTTCATTTTTTTGAGTTTACCTTATGGTTTTGGAATAATAAATTTGCTGCGCAATTAGATTGACATTAATTTACAATGAAGTTCGACTAAAAATGTACACGTTTCTAGACATCACCTTTCTAGTTATCCACACAGCGGTGATTCTGTTTAATCTTTTTGGGTGGATATGGAAGTTAACGAGAAAAGCCAACCTAATATTGCTTCTCTCAACCGCTGGCTCATGGTTTATATTGGGAATTTGGTATGGAATAGGATATTGCCCCCTTACAGACTGGCATTGGCAGGTACTTCGGAAAATGGGAAATAATAATTTACCCAATTCCTATGTTAAGTACATTTTTGATCGCATATTTGGAACGGACATCAATGCAGGAACAGCGGATATATGGGTAGCGGTACTTTTTGGCGCTGCACTAATCATATCTATACATCTGAACGCAAGGACAAAAAGGGTATAATGAAAATATTACAGATCTGTCATAAAACTCCTTACCCACCCCGAGATGGAGGCAGTATTGCCATGAACAACCTAACTCAAGGCTTGATAGACCATGGGCATGAGGTTAAGGTACTGGCCATGAACACGCCCAAGAGTTTTATAGATATAGATAAACTCCCAGCAGATTATAGGAAAAACACTTCTATTGAGGCTGTATTCATAGATACCAATATCAAAATCATCGATGCCTTTCTCAATTTGTTTAAATCCAGTTCCTACAACATAGACCGCTTTATTTCAAAAGACTTTGAAACAAAGCTGAAGGACATTTTAGAAGCCGGCTCGTTTGACGTTGTTCAGCTTGAAAGTCTTTTTCTGGTGCCCTACCTAGATGTCATCAGAAAGTATTCAAGCGCTAAAGTTGTTATGAGAGCGCACAATGTAGAATTTGAAATATGGATGCGAAGAATGCAGGCCTGCAAGAATATATTAAAAAAGCAGTATCTAAATCTGCTCGCCAATAGACTCAAGACATATGAAGTTGACCATATCAACTCTTACGACGGCATTGCGGCCATCACCCCTCGGGACGCTGAGATGCTGAGATTACACGGTTGCACAATACCTATAACAGACATTCCTATTGGAATGGATTTGATCGACTCGGAAGCAATTCCAAGAAAGTCACATGGCTCCCCCACTTCACTATTTCATCTCGGCTCCATGGACTGGATGCCAAACCAGGAGGCGATTAAATGGTTTCTGGACGATGTATGGCCCAAGATTACCAAGGCTTTTCCAAATCTCAAACTTAATCTGGCAGGACGCAATATGCCAGATTGGATTTTGAAATCAAATTTTCACAACGTAATTGTAGAGGGAGAAATCAACAACGTGAAAGAGTATATGGCCTCAGAAGATATTATGATAGTGCCGTTGATATCAGGAAGCGGAATGCGCGTGAAGATAATTGAAGGCATGGCCTTTGGGAAAGTCATAATATCAACGTCCGTTGGAGCAGAAGGAATTAACTACGAACATGAAAAGGATATACTGATAGCCAACACTGCCAATGAATATGTCGAGATGGTGGGCAAGTGCTTCAGTGACAACGACCTGTACCATGACATTGGTGACAATGCGCGAGTTCTTGCCAGAAGTCAATATGACAATAAAGTTATTGCAGAAAAGTTGATATCATTTTACAAATCTCTATTCTGAGTTTATTTTAGATGAAAATTCTGATCATACTATCGCGCGTACCGTTCCCGCTGGAAAAGGGGGATAAACTCCGGGCGTTTAATCAGATAAAACAACTATCAAAAAACCATGAGATTTCAATTTTTGCAATTAACGATCTAGGGGCTATCAGTGAACATCAAGCTGTAAATGTTCTCAGTAAGTATTGTAAGAGAATTGAAATCGTGAACCTGGCCTGGTTTCAGATCATATTCAACATCTTTCGTTCCTTGGTAAATGGGCTTCCCCTTCAAGTGGGCTACTTTTATTCATCTGTAGCAGCACGTAGATTGAACTCGATGATCAGCACGGTAAAACCAGACCATATTTACTGCCAACTGGTACGTACTGCGGAATATGTAAAAGATGTCGTGGACATACCCAAAACAATTGACTACATGGATGCTTTTTCGAAAGGAGTCGAGAGGCGCATTCCTGTGGCTTCATTTCTGTTCAGGCCTATTCTCAAGCGCGAGCATAAGATGCTATTGAAATATGAGGCGACAGTTATGAATTGGTTCAAGAGCGCTGTCATAATATCAAAGCAGGACAAGGAGCATTTATCATTTTCAGGTATAGACAGCATGAAAATTATACCCAACGGTGTGGATTCGAGCTATTTTTATCCGATGGAAGTCGAAAAGAAATACGACGTACTTTTCTGTGGAAACATGGCCTACTCTCCCAACATTGAAACTGCGGAGTACTTGGTTAAAGAGATATTACCCGAACTCTTGAAATTACAGCCACACGTTAGGATTGGAATTGTAGGTACAGATCCTACGGCACAAGTAAGGGCGTTGAAATCTAAAAATGTGGAAATTACAGGTTGGGTTGAGGACATGAGAACCTACTATGCCAGCGCAAAGGTATTTGTAGCTCCCATGCAAACGAGTATTGGAATGCAGAACAAGCTACTTGAAGCAATGGTGATGAAAATTCCGTGCGTTACCTCTGCTATGGCAAACAATGCAGTTGGTGCGGTTCCGGAAGAGTCTATTCTTATCGGTTCTGACCCCACTACATTCGCGAAACAAATCAGCTCATTGCTGAATAATAAGGACAAAGCAGATAGAATTGCAGAGAATGGCTACAACTTCGTTCTGAGCACCTACACCTGGGAACGTGTTACTGATGATTTAGAGCGTATTTTTAGCTAATTTTGCAATCTGAAACAAAATTTTCTTAGATACATGGCCGGATTGGACTCCATAGAAGAAGCAATAGCCGACATTAAAGCGGGTAAGATAATCATCGTTGTAGATGATGAGAACAGGGAGAATGAGGGCGACTTCATTTGTGCAGCAGAAGCTGTGACTCCAGAGATAATTAATTTCATGGCAACCCACGGCCGTGGATTGATTTGCGCTGCATTAATTGACGAACGCTGTAACGAATTGGGATTAGAGCTTATGGTGAGAAAGAGCACCGCTCTGCATGAAACAGCATTTACTGTGTCGGTGGATCTTATCGGCAATGGTTGTACTACCGGGATTTCGGCCAGTGACAGGTCAAAAACAATTCATGCATTAGTAGATCCTAAAACAACCCCTGAAGACCTGGGTCGACCTGGTCACATATTTCCTCTTCGGGCAAAAGCGGGAGGCGTACTTAGAAGATCTGGACATACAGAAGCAACAATAGACCTGGCGCGTCTGGCTGGATTTGAGCCTGCAGGTGCGTTGGTAGAGATCATGAAAGATGATGGCACGATGGCTCGGTTACCAGACTTACAGGTTATTGCTGAGAAACTGGACCTCAAGATAATTTCAATTAAAGATCTGATTGCCTACCGCCTGGGTAATGAAAAGCTTATTGACAAAGAGGTAAAAGTAAAAATGCCAACCAAAATCGGAGATTTTGATCTTACCGCCTACACACAAATAACGACTGATGAGGTACACCTTGCATTAACAAAAGGTACCTGGGAAGAAGATGAACCAGTGATGGTTCGTGTGCACTCATCATGCGTTACTGGTGATATACTGCACTCCCTTCGCTGCGACTGTGGAGATCAATTAGATGCGGCAATGAATATGGTACAGAAGGAAGGAAAGGGAATTGTGCTGTATATGAAACAGGAGGGTCGCGGAATTGGATTGGTAAACAAGCTGAAAGCTTACGAGCTCCAGGAGCAGGGACGGGATACCGTTGAAGCCAATCTTGAGCTTGGGTTTGAGATGGACCCAAGAGATTATGGAATTGGTGCCCAGATATTAAGAGATTTAGGAGTTACCAAAATAAGGCTGCTCACCAATAACCCAAAGAAACGCGTTGGCCTAGTTGGCTACGGTCTGGAGATTGTCGAAAATATCCCCATAAGAATCAAAGCCAACAAGCACAACGAAGCATATCTCAATACCAAAAGAGATAAGTTAGGACACGAGATTCAGTAAATTTAATTTCTAGTGATCGTCATTGCGAAGGCTGTAAGCCTGAAGCAATCTCCCGTTTGATCAAAGCGATTAGCAGGAGGAGATTGCTTCGTCGTCCCGATATCTATCGGGACTCCTCGCAATTGTAGATGTTTACTAATTCGAGGACAAAATTATTATCTAATAGTTTTGTCTTATGAGAATAAATACGGA
>NVRZ01000254.1 GCA_002401055.1 Bacteroidota bacterium | reverse complement strand
TTAGCCGTAAGGTTATAATTAACAACGAACCCGAAACTGCTCGCAAAAGCAACTTTCGTAGTTATCAAACTGTTTTTATCAAAACTGTTTTTTGTTTCGTTGTTTAGCAGCCAGGTATTGTTGAGAGAATAGGTCATACCCACTTCAAATCTCCTCTTTTTTACTTTTACCTCATCCGAGTAATAATCATCAGGCCGAAGCTCGTTTAATTCTCTATCCGCATCTGATAATGCCAACAAAGGACTAATAGCGATAATCTCCATTAACGAGTTAATTACTATTGTCGAAAGACTTAAGGCATCTTCGCGCTCTTCCTCTTCCTTACTCAGCATAGTTGTAATGCTCATATCTACTGCAGAAGCCTCATCCATATATGAACCACCAATGGGTTCCTCAAAACTGGGCTTTTCAGGCTCCCCTCTATTCTCACCAAGATTTTCAATTTTATTCCCAGACCCATCAGTACTATTTGTAATTCTTTCGTTTATACCGCTGTCATCAAATAATTCGCTTCCGTTCTCCTGATTTAATTCCAAAAACTCTGCCTTCTCAGCAGATTTAATTTCATTTTGAACCGGAATAGTTTTAGCATTTTCCTTAGCAAGTTTATTATCCTCTTGGGCATCAGTATTCTGTAATTCTACAATTAATGGCTCTTGCACGCCACCCAAGTACTGATATCCGCCCCACCCAATTAAGAGCAAGAGTACCGCCACTGAACCTGCCAGTCTCCTCCACAACATAATTGCCCTTCGGTCCAACTTGCCGCTGATCCTCTTCCAAACTCTATCTATATTTAATTGTCTGTTAACTCCGGTCCAGATGCCTTCGGGTGCAGACTCACTCATGTTATTGAAGCTATCCCGTACTTTTTCATCCAGGTTATTGTCAACACCAGAGGTTTCCATCTTACTGCTAATGTCATCCCACAATCCATCAGGAGCAGAAGCTCTCGCATCCTCAAAACTCTCTCTGATCTTCTTGTCTATATTTTGATTATCAGCCATTGAGTTTGTTGATTGATTCTTTTAATAAAGATCGTGCTCTGTTCAACTGCGATTTAGATGTTCCTACTGTAATGGCCAGTTGCTCTGCAATTTCTTTATGACTATAGCCTTCAATAGCGTACAACTTCAATACCAATGAGGCTTTAAAAGGAAGTTCATTGACCAATTTTATCAACTCGTTTGAATGAATTGCATCCAAAGCGCTGTCAATCCTTGGCTCTATATAGGTTTCGTAGACATTGAGGTTTTCCTTTTCTCTTAACCTCTTACGATGCAGTTCTAGAGCAGTATTTACCACAATCCTTCTGATCCAACCCTCAAAGGAGCCATCAAAATTAAATTTAGGCAGGTTCCTAAAAACCTTGATAAAACTGTCCTGCAATATGTCGCAGGCATCATCCTCATCATCTGAATAGGTTAGGCAGACTGTGAACATCTTGTCTGCATATTTTCTGTAAAGCATTTCCTGGAAGTGTCGCTCATCAGCGATGCAGCGTTCTACAAGATCACGTTCTGAAATGATGTCTCTTGTCCCGTCCAAATTTAATATGATTTAAATACTGTTTCCATCGATTCATCCAGGCGATCAACAACAAGGTCAAATATATTGTCATTTACATCCTCGCTAATTACAATAGTCTGTATCCCATTTACATTAACCAGATCAGCATTATCCAATAATGTGGTTGAAATTATCTGAAACCAATGAATCGGGTCCAGTTGAATAAACACGGATTCCGTTAAGTCTTTATCCAATACAATCTCGCTTCCACCCGTATAATCTTCGGCAACGATATCGAAATACTCACCAGATTTGAATTCAAACTTTATAGGATAATCCGTCCCACTCGAATTCGTATAGTTCCCATTTACTACGATATTGTTATCATCGAAGTCATCAAGGGTTGAAAAAGCAATTGATATGCGTGTATATGTACCCTGAGGTATGTCAAAATCTAATTGAGATATGACGCTTTTGGAGTTGAAGGAAATATTTAATCCGCTGGGAAAGGACTTCGAAAAATAAACATCATCTCCTTGTGCTCTCTCACCTTCAAAATCAAAAGAGGCCAATGTAATTATGCCACTTGTAAAAACGAGTTTACCATTTGAACTGTAGGAACGATTGACGTCCATACTAAACCCCACGTCTGTAGGCAGTTTCCACTCATCTTCCTTTTTGCAAGAGCCAAGAGTGAGAACAATTAAAACAACCGACAATATGATGAGTGTATTTCGCATTAAATCACAATTACTTCATATATATAGATGAATCAAAGATACAAAAGGTTGGAACTGCAAATAAAACGGGTGGCCATTTAGGATTTATCCGTAGATCATGGCCTGTGAATAGTAACTGAACCCCATAAATTTATGTAGAGTACTCTTGAATGCCCTACTCTACGGTAACAGACTTTGCAAGGTTTCTAGGCTGATCTACATCACAACCTCTCATTACCGCAATATGGTAGGATAGTAGTTGCAATGGAACTACCGACACCAAAGGAACCAAGGGTTCCATCACCTCAGGTATTTCAATGGTGTAGTCCGCCAATTCTTTAACTGTTGTATCGCCTTCAGTAACGATTGCGATAATCTTACCCTTTCGCGCCTTTACCTCCTGAATATTACTTACTACTTTATCATATGATCCTTTTCGAGTAGCAATAAATATAACCGGCATCTCCTCATCAATTAATGCAATTGGTCCATGTTTCATCTCAGCTGCAGGGTAACCCTCTGCATGTATGTATGAAATTTCCTTAAGTTTTAATGCTCCTTCCAGGGCCACTGGGAAATTATAACCTCTTCCAAGGTACAGCATGTTTTGTACGTCTTTGTAGATATCGGCAATGTATTTGATCTGATCGTTGGCCTCAAGCGACTTCTGGATTTTTTCTGGGATTAACGTTAGCTCATTCAGCAATTGACGAAAATAGGATTCCTTTAAATTTCCTTTTTTCTGTGCAACCGATAAAGCCATTAATGTGAGCAATGTAATCTGAGCTGTGAAGGCTTTGGTTGATGCAACTCCTACTTCCGGGCCGGCATGCGTATAAGATCCAGCGTGTGTAGCTCGTGGGATCGATGACCCAACAACATTACATATCCCCAAGATAGTGGCTCCTTTTGATTTTGCAAGTTCTATCGCGGCCAAAGTATCAGCAGTTTCTCCTGATTGAGAGATTGCTATAACAACGTCATTTTCATTGATTATTGGATCCCGATATCGAAATTCTGATGCGTATTCAACTTCAACAGGTATTCTAGCCAACTCTTCGAACAAGTACTCCCCGACCAAACCGGCATGCCATGAAGTTCCGCAAGCAATGATTATTATTCTGTCCGCATTCGCTAGTTTTTTCTCATAGTCCTTTATACCGCCAAGCGCTACTACTCCTTTTTTTAAGTCTAGTCTTCCACGCATGCTGTCTTTAATAGATTGCGGCTGCTCATAAATCTCCTTTAGCATGAAGTGATCGTAACCTCCCTTTTCTAGAGTCTCAAGTGTCATCTCCAATTCCTGCATATAAGGGGTTTTATTCTTATTCTTGATAGTTTTGATCTTCAAATCCTCCCCTTTTTTGATCATAGCAATTTCATCATCCTCCAGATAAACTACGTTTTTTGTGTATTCAACAATTGGTGTGGCATCCGAAGCAATAAAAAACTCATTGTCGCCGACTCCTATAACCAGTGGGCTACCCTTTTTTGCGGCTATCATCTGATCTGGAGCATCTTTGGAGATAATTAGAATTGCGTATGCTCCGATTACACCATTCAAGGCTATCCTAACGGCCTCAGCCAAATCAACCTTCTCTTTATTTTGGATGTCTTCAATAAGCTGAATAAGTACCTCAGTATCTGTATCGCTACTGAACTTACACCCTCTTTTGGTCAGCTCTTTCTTTATTGTGGCATAGTTTTCAATTATTCCATTATGGATAATCACGTGTTTTTTTGAGCTGGAATAATGCGGATGTGCATTCTCATTATTTGGTTCACCATGGGTGGCCCATCGGGTATGGCCTATTCCTATCGTTCCTGAAAGATCCTTCCCCTTCACAAATTTTTCAAGCTCTGCAACTTTGCCTTTTTGCTTATACATATTGAGTTTGCCATTCAATAATGCAACACCAGCACTGTCATATCCGCGATACTCTAGACGTTGCAACCCTTTGATCAAGATCGGGTATGCATCTCGCTCACCAATATATCCGACAATTCCACACATTATAAAACCGTATAGGTCAAATTTAGTTTCATTCTTATACTACTGTTACTTCCGCCTCCAATAACCGCCCTGTTTGCACTAACTACGCTTCCCGTTACAAGAAAGTTATTTGGGACGATCAAAAACAAGCCATCGTTGGGTAGTCCCTGATACAATATTTCGTGTATATGCCTTGCAATATTGAATTTATACTGTTTAGAGGCCAGATCATAGGTTCCTCCAAAATAAGAAACACCTTCAAGTAAGTCATTCGTGAGCGGGTTGGCCCCTGCACCCAGTAAAAACAAGGCTTCTGGTGATGGGTGGGTAAGCAAAGTACCACCGTCCAAGACCGTAATTACCAGCTCAGCCTTATTAATAGCAATATTCTCGTTTTTAGCCCATTCGCTTAAAAATGGAAAATTGATCTTAGTTTTTACACCTGCCATCGCCTGAACGTATACCAACGAATCTCCAACAGTAGAGTCATTTAATTGACTTTCAACTTCTGTTCCGCTATAGCTGTGCTCAAAATGGTTTATAGTTGCACTCGCCGAATTAATTTTGAAATCAAAACTTAAAGAGTCGTTATAATATAAAGTCAATTTAGTGGCTGGTGATAAGAAGTCGAGATAAAAAATACCACCAGGGTTGGTCGTATCCGTGGTGATATAAAACCCTCTAATTAATGACTGAAACGCATTATTGTTTACCAATAGAGAATCTTCCGGACCAAAGAGCACATCATTAAATTTAATTTTAATCGTATCGCCACTTTCCGGTTTTAAAGACACGCTTGCTATCTCCTTAGAAGGATCCAAATCATAATCACCTTCATCATCTTCAATCTGAGGATTACCCAATTTAAATTTCTTGTTCGAATAGTATAGGGAACTTGAAAAAAAAGTTTCCGCAACCAAATACACTTTTACCGTTTGTGCTGTTAGCGGATCA
>NVRZ01000253.1 GCA_002401055.1 Bacteroidota bacterium | reverse complement strand
TTTGTGGGGGAGCTTACTTCAATGTCAAATTGATATGACTGCATACCAAGAATTGGGCAAGCATTGTCCTGAACAGTAATTATGAATGTATTTAATCCAACATCTGTAAGAGTAGGTGCCCAAGAGAAGCTGGCGGTAATAGAATTGACACCAGAAGTTGTAAAAGTTGCATTTGGAATAGTGATTGAGAGGTCTGACAATATTTCCAATGTATCCCCACTATTATCATCTGCGCCAACAATATCAAAAGTAATCGTGTTGCCCACACAAATGCTTACCGAATTACTGTCTAACAATACGCCACCACTCAGGTTAATTATACCAGCACTACTCATGTAAGGAGCGACATTTGAAGGACAGTCTAACACTCTTATTTGTACATCTCGCATTACGCTGCCTATAAGTGTGCCATTCCTGTACTCTTCAACGAGCACAGTAATAATGGCAACGTGTGTCGAGTCAGGTGTAATATTTAGATTACCTGAGGAGTTATCAAAATAAACGGTGTCATCAATGGTCGAAAGGGGGTAAGTGGGGCTGTAACCAGTTACATAAGTTAGTGCCGTGCCAGTTGCTCCAAGTGCATTCACGAGTGTATAGTACAGAGAATCTCCATCCGGATCAAATGCACTTATGTTGTAGTTGATTTGCTGACTATCGCAAATGTATGGGGCTGGTGAGGTGGTGAAAATTGGTGAGTTATTGCATATTCCGCTAGAATTATTCAGCATTGATCTAATATAAACGCTCTGGGAAGTTGGCGTGACCAGATTCGTAATATCACCGTTTCTGCAGCACTGATCAAAGCTGAACATCCAATCAGGGCAGTTGGATGGTAGAGTAAAAGTACTCTGGTAGGTGTACTTCTCCACGCCAGGTTCTGTGCCTCCAGCACATGTGCTTAACGCACTTGGGCATATCGGTGAAATGTCCTCAGGGGGTCCAACTTGAGATAGCATTAAGGTGCTCGTTAGTCCGCAAGAGGCAGACGCGATTGTAATTGTTTGCGACGAGGCCATAGCCGAGCCGCTGCAGTCTCTGTAGTAATTCAGCGTGAATAGATAGTCATTTCCTCCAAGGCATGTATATGTAAGTTCTGTTCCTACACCATGCGACGCTCTCGCATCAGTGATGAGAATTGGGCTTAGCAAAACAAGTATTGCCACGCAAATTGTGCGCAATGGATAGGCAATAACATTCAGTGTACTATGCAAGTGCGAGTTCTTCTTAAATTATTTTTGCTTTTGTACTATAAATATCGCGTTTAAATATTTAATTTGAAATGACTAAATATGTACGTACAATTGATCCTTTAGTTTCAGTATATTCATATAATATTATATCAGACGAACCGTATTTCAATTGGTTGCTAATTTAGTGTTAGTAAATAAGTAATTCGAGACTTTGCCAGGCGATAGAATTTTTATCTTTGCGTATGCATGAAATGATCCTCATTTTAGATTTTGGTTCGCAATATACTCAGTTGATTGCCAGGAGGTTACGGGAGCTAAATGTGTATTGTGAAATCCATCCTTTCAACTCAATTCCAGCATTCGATAAAGCATTAAAAGGTGTAATTCTTTCAGGAAGTCCTTTTTCCGTTAAAGAAAAGGATGCTCCAAGGCCGGATTTATCGGAAATTTATGAAAACTACCCCATGTTGGGAATCTGCTATGGAGCCCAGTTGCTAGCGGAAAGTAATGGTGGAGAAGTAGCTCCTGCTGGCACCAGAGAGTATGGAAGAGCTAATCTTTCCTTTGTAGCGCCTGATTCGAAGTTGCTTGAAGCGATATCGGTTGGTAGCCAGGTGTGGATGTCCCATGCCGATACAATAGTTAAACTTCCAGATCATTTCGAAAAGATTGTAAGTACCGCGGATGTGGAGTATGCGGGTTACCGAATAAGAGATAAGGAGATATATGGTATTCAGTTTCATCCTGAAGTTTACCATACAGATGATGGGATAAAAATTTTGAAGAATTTCTTAGTCGATATCTGTGGATGCAGTCAAAACTGGACTCCTGGTTCATTTGCCGAGGAATCAGTCAAATCCTTAAAGGAGGAGTTGGGCAACGATAAAGTTGTTTTGGGTCTGTCTGGTGGGGTAGATTCATCAGTGGCGGCCATATTGTTAAATAAGGCAATTGGAAGCAATCTATATTGCATTTTTGTCGATAACGGACTGTTACGGAAAAATGAGTTTCAATCTGTATTGGAGCAATACGAGAATATGGGACTCAACGTAAAAGGCGTTGATGCAAAATCGGAGTTCTATGCGGCCTTAAGAGGAGTTTCGGACCCTGAAGTAAAGAGAAAGGCTATTGGAAAGGCATTCATTGATGTGTTTGATAAGGAGGCCAAAGCAATAGATAATGTTAAATGGCTCGCCCAGGGAACCATATACCCTGATGTGATCGAATCAGTATCTGTAAAAGGTCCATCAGCAACAATAAAATCTCATCACAATGTGGGCGGACTACCGGATAAAATGAATTTGAAGATAGTTGAACCGCTTAGATCTCTTTTTAAGGATGAGGTGAGAAGGGTAGGGCGGGCCTTAGAAATTGAGGATAAGATATTAATGAGGCATCCTTTTCCTGGTCCAGGGCTAGGAATAAGAATTATTGGTGAGGTGACCGAAGAAAAGGTACGCATTTTGCAAGAGGTAGATCATATATTCATTAGCGGATTGAAAAATGATGGCTTATATGATGAGGTATGGCAGGCCTTGGCCGTGTTATTGCCTGTCCAGTCAGTTGGCGTGATGGGAGATGAGCGAACATATGAGAACACAGTCGCGCTAAGAGCTGTTTCATCAACAGACGGAATGACTGCAGATTGGTGTCATCTACCTTATGAGTTTTTGAGTAAGGTGTCAAATGATATAATTAACAAGGTAAAAGGCATTAACAGAGTGGTTTATGATATTAGCTCAAAGCCGCCTGCGACCATTGAGTGGGAATAGAATTAACGGAATGAAAGGAATCCTAAGCATAGTGTCGGTTATATTTCTGCTTAGCACAGTTAATTCTGAATTGTGCAACGGTCAGGTGAACATGGACAATGCTCAAGTTCAAATAATTGAGGGTCGTAAATATTACGTTCATACTGTTGCGAGAGGAGAGACTCTATATGGAATTTCAAAAAACTATGGGGTTGAAGTAAAGGATATTGTTCTCGAAAATCCTCTGAGTATCAATGGATTGAAGCTGGGACAAACGATAAAAATACCAGTGCCAATCAAAGTTGTAAGTACAAAAGCGCTTGATGGCAAGTTCTTTTACCATCAAGTACAACCAGGAGAAACTTTCTATGCCCTCTCAAAGCAGTATTCTGTAAGCGTTGAAAACATAAAGATGGCAAATCCAGAAATTGTAATTGGCCTTAGAGCAAACACGACTATTCGTATTCCGGTTACTAAAAAAATTCAGGATGACAATGCCGATTTGGGTTCTCCAGGGTTTACCATTGATAGTGACCAACAGGTAAATAATTCGGATAGCATGGCTGTGTCGCAGGCAGACTCTTTACTATCCGTGGATTCATTGGCTATGGACAGCGTACAGAGAGATACAATTCTCCTAAAGGATGTTTATAGAGTAGCGTTAATGCTTCCATTGTACTTAGACATCAACGATAGTATTAATAACAAGAGAAAATCTGAAGAGGAGGAGGTGATCTTTAAGAGATCTAAAGTGGCAATTGAGTTTTATCAAGGCGCCAGAATGGCTATTGACTCAATGCATAAGCAAGATTTTGCAGCTCGGATATACGTATATGATACGGAAAACGACACGGGTGTTGTAAAGAAGATTATGACAAAGCCAGAAATGGAGAGTATGGATTTGATAATTGGCCCCTTATATCGTTCAAACCTGAACTATGTGTTGGGCTTTGCGAAGAAGCATCAGATTGAAGTTGTATCGCCTCTAATTACAACAAATCGGATTCTAAATTCTTACTCGAATTTAAGTAAGGTAAAGCCCTGCGTACAAACAAGTGTGAAGAAGCTGGCAGGATACGTGTTTGATAACTATGTTTCCGTGAAGGCAGTAGGATATGAAAGCAACAATTTGGTAGTTATACATAATGGAGATCCTGGAGAAAAGCTATTGGCAAATTTATTCATTGAATCACTCGTAAAATCTAGTAAATCATCTATTGATTCAGGCTCAATTGCAGAAGTTAAAATTGAATATAAAATAATAGATTACAGCGACAGAGAGATAGAAGCTGTTGAAGAGGCCCTTTCAATCGCAGACTCGAACATTATTATTGTTCCCTCCCGGGACCAGGTATTTGTGAGCAAGTTAATAGCCAAGTTATATGGAAAAGATGATACCTATGGCATGGAAGTATTTGGGCTTCCGGTATGGAAGTTCTTTCAAAATCTGGAAAGCGATCAGTTACATCGCTTAAACGTTCATATTCCTTCACCTACGTATATTAATTATGAGGACCCTGCGGTGAAGAGCATGACATTGAATTTTAGTAAGAGGTACAACAGTTATCCCAGCAGATATGCTTTTGAAGGGTTTGATGTTATGTACTATTACTTGAATATACTTAAACAATACGGGCATCAGTTTCAGCCTTTTCTGCCAGAGGTTAACTGGCCTGCTTTGCAATCTGATTATAATTTTGAGATGGTAGGTATTGGGAATGGCTATGAAAACACGAGAGTGTTTATACTCAAGTATGAAGATTATAATCTGGTAAACAAGACACCTAGGTAAACGAAGTCAAAAAAAAGAGGTCAAAAGCTACCATCTCAAAAGTATAGATTAGTTTCAGATTTTCTGTCGACTCCTATTAATTTGACCTTTTCACTTTGCATTTTATCTTAGGATTATAAATCTTTCTTGTGTTTCCACCGCTTATGTGACCATAGCCAATTGCTTGGATTCTTGTTTATCGCCTCTTCTATTTTCTTCACATACTTTTCAGTAATCGCATACTCGGGAGATTGAGACGGGTTTCGCTCTAGTAAGGAGTATTCAATGTAATATTTGCCTCTTGAAATTCTTTGAAGGTCCAAGTACACAACCGGGAAGTTCAAGGAAACGGCTATTTTTTCTGGTCCGAGGAAAAATGGGGTTTCTTGGTTCATGAATGTAGTCCAGTACTCAATTTTATGCTTCATAGGCGATTGATCAGCACCAAACTGGAAAAGCGCTGGC
>NVRZ01000252.1 GCA_002401055.1 Bacteroidota bacterium | reverse complement strand
TGTCTAATCAATTCTGCAATAGTAGTGGCGCCTCTTTCCCCTAGAGTTGTCCAATAGTTTAAAACATTAAAACTTGATACCACAATATTTGCACCACCTAAAGCAGGCACGGAAGGCCTTGATGCATAGTTGAACATCGGATCTGGATATGGCTGTAACCTGTACTTTCCATATGCGTAAGATAAGCAACCACTAACGCTATCTGCGGTAGTTCCAGCCCTTAAAGTACTGTCTGCCTGATTGATATAAGGTATTGGATTTGGGTTTTGCAGCTCGCTCCCATCGTCAATCAATATCTGGTTTCTCGTATTGAAATCTGCTAGTGCTGAAACCGCAGCAACATTTGTGCTGCCCGAAAAGGTATTGCCATCGGCAGGATCATCGTTTGGGTCAACTAGATTGGAAGGAATAGGCAAAAGTGATCCTGATGAAAGAACTACCTCCCCATATCTACCCAAATTATAATGATCCGATACAATTAAAGTTTGTGGAAAACGAACGTACATTCCCTCAAAAGCTTCCAAATCATCAACAACTGCCACTGGCAAGTTGATGTCGACGGGGCTATAGCTCACATTGCTCATCAATATGCCCAGTGAATCAACATTGCTTAACCGCGTAAGCCCAAACACCTCTTCTACGTCTCCACGTACCACAACAAAATCTCCTGGGCTTACAGAAATCGAAGAAGGTGCATACACAAATATCCCATCAGAAGTCAGCGAATCGCTATCACCCAAAGTATCTTGAATAAAAAAACCATCCAGTTTACTGGCGGATTGAAAACTTGCGGTTACCACACCCAAAGTAATTACAGTTGTTCCAGTCAAGCTACTCGCGGAGCCACTTCCCTGTATCGTATAAATCGGTGTGATCTGAGCCACTGATATTTGAGCCGAAAGTAGCGCAATGATTAAAACTGAAGCCTTCATAATTAAATTTTTATTATATCAAAGATACAAATTGACTTGCTAACCGCCTATTCAGATTTATTTCGGAGACTCCTTAAGTTCATATCGTTCTAACATAATAACCTGAAATAGCCTATTTTTGTACTCTAATATTGTCTACACAAAACAAATCAATATGAAGAATTTAGGATTGATCAAACGATCATTTATTACAACTTTGATTACCGTGATCGGAATTGCCAGTACTATGGCACAATCCAGTATTATGTTTACGACAGATGTAAACGATGGATGCTCTCCATTTACAGTAACATTTACCAATACGAGCACTGACGGCGTAACATACCAAATCATTTTTGACGACGGAACACCAACAGCAACATGGGCAGCTACAGATACGGTTCACACATATGCAAACCCGGGTACATATTATGCCTGGATGATGGCTTTTGATGCGCAAGGGAATTTCATTGGCCAATACAACCACACTGCGATAACAGTTAGTGCGGCGCAAACAAATTTTTCACAATCAGCGACCACAATTTGTCCAGGAGATGATGTTGGATTTAGCGCTTACTATGAGCAGGGATCTACATATTTCTGGGATTTTGGCGATGGAAATACCGCCACCGGCCCATGGGCAAATCATTCGTACTTTGCTTATGATACTTTTTATGTATCGCTAGTTACAAATGGACAGTGTGGAATTGACACAATTGTTCAAACGGTAATTGTAGATAGCACACAAGCTGCAAATGCCCAATTCGGTTTTTACCCTGATAAAGTGTGCCCTTTACAACCTGTCCAATTTTTTACTTATAATGGAAATGCAGCGGCCCATTATTATGATTTTGGTGATGGAGATTCTTCAAATTTGCCATCTCCCTTGCATCCTTATGCCGCTACCGGGTTTTATACGGTCACTTACGTTACCACAAATGGATGCGGAAATACAGATACGGCTACCATGCAAGTTGAAGTGGTGAGCAATGCAAGTTTTCCGCCATTTCAATTAAACGTGTACACTTCTCCTTCTTGCCCCAATCAGTCGATCAATACAAATGCTCCTTTTGGATATTTATCATACGTTTGGAATGCAGGAGATGGCACACCTTCTGATTCAACAACAAATAACTTCCTTGACTACGTTTACCTGGATACTGGTACCTATTATCAATCATGTAGAATTTATGATTACTGCGGTAACGACACAACGATAATCGATACCATAGTGATTGGAAATAATGTCGGCTTCCCGAATAACATCGGTGGATTGAATGTAAAGTCACCAGTATGCCCAGGTGAGTTAGACTACATTGGTGCTCCAGGCGGTTATTTGGCTTACATATTTGATTATGGCGATGGAACTCCAAATGACTCTATTGGTTGGTCCCAGATTGGCCACGCTTATATGAATACAGGAACATATCCCGTGTCGGTCAAAATATACAATCATTGTGGTTTGGATACAACGATGTACGATACAATTATTGTAACAAATTCGGCTGGATTTCAACCTGGCCTTAATATTAGCCTCAACCCTATACATTGCCCGGGTGAGGAAGTAGATATGTATACCTACGGTGGCCATTACGCCTACGTTTGGACGTTTGGAGACAGCAGCCTTCAGGACTCAAATGAATATGGTAGCTCTCGACACATCTATCAGGATACCGGCGTGTTCACGGTCGCAGTAACCATAACAAGTTTTTGCGGGGTCGATACTACGATTTACAATTCCGTTACAATTAAAAGTGATGTAGGCTTTCCTCCTTTCATGAATTTCTATGGCTATCCTAACCCAGTTTGTCCCAATGATGAGATGAGTTTAAACACTGAGCAGGGGTACATTAATTATTCTTGGGATTTCGGTAATGGATCAACGGTGCAAACCGGCTATAACTATGCTACTAGTTACTATGATTCAGCTGGAACTTATCAAGCCTCTGTTACAATCACGAATGGATGTGGGATTGATACCACCTTAACAACGGGAGTATTGGTTGATGATAATGCTCCATTCCCACCACAAATACAGCTTGATGCGTCCACATCGGTGGTTTGTCCGGGAGACGCAATTAACTTTGAAGTCTCTGATGACTTTAAATCATTCTTTTGGGATTTCGGTGGAAATGACACGTTGACAACAACGAATTCTGAGTTAACCCACTTCTATGATTCAGTTGGGACTTTTACTTTGTCTGTCACGGTATTCAATGGATGCGGAAATCAGATAACGCTGAGTAAAACCATTGTTGTTGATAGTACCAACACTTTTGTTGACGCGGATATATTCATATTAAACAATACCATCTGTCCGGGCGATTTATTTTCTGTAGGACCCAAAGATGATGACGGAACCAGTTACACATATTACTGGGACCTAGGTGATGGAAATGTAGATACAACATATGGATTTGGTGTACAACATTCATACAATGACACAGGTACTTACATTGTAAAAGTAACTGCAGTCAATGGTTGCGGGTATTCTGATTCTTCCTTTGTAACTGTTTACGTTATAGACAATGCAATTCCAAGCCTCGGTTCAGGAGGAGACGATTTCTTCGGTACAGCCGGAGGTGATTCAGGTCCAGCCGGATGTGCAGGGGATGCTATCATATTCTACTTTGCCGGACTCTATGCTAACACTTGGGATTTTGGTGATGGAAGTTCAGCTTCGGCAACTAACACGATAAGCGTGGGTTTTGGTGTATTCTCAATAATTACACATGCTTATCAAGATACCGGTACATATTGGGCTACCCTGAGCATAACGAATGCTTGTGGTAATACCTGGCTCGATTCCGTGCAAGTTGTAGTTGGAAGTGGCCTAGCGGTATCCGGACAGGTATTTGCGGAGCCTCCTACTAGTGGTTCTTATACTACCTGTGAAGGCGTTACCTTCCTTGCAATGGGAGGATCATCCTATTACATGGATTATGGTGATGGCACCACATTAACGACAAGTAGTTCAACAACGACTCATTTCTTCAGTACTGCTGGCACGTATACCGTCTCTGTTGTTGTAACTAACTCGTGTGGGAATTCTGCTACTTACAATGAGACTGTTACCGTAGTTGATGGCGGCGGCGCAACGGTAACTTCATCTGTTGATGGCAACATCACATGTAATGGCGGATCTGACGGCAGCGTAAATTCAAGTGCTGCTGGTGGAACTCAACCCTATACATACTTGTGGGATGATTCGGCAGCGCAAACGAATGAAATTGCTACAGGATTGAATGCGGGAACATATACCGTTACCATTACGGATGCAAATGGCTGTTCCGGAACATCAAGTATAACCTTAACAGATGCTGCGGCAATCACAGGAACTGGCACAACAATACCGGCCGGATGTGGAAGTTCTGATGGAAGTGTAACAATTACAGGATTAACTGGTGGCACTTCCCCTTACACTTACTTGTGGGATAATGGCGACAATTCCAACACGGCCGACAGCCTTGCATCTGGCACTTATAGCGTTTCAGTTACGGATGCCAATAATTGTACAACCGTACAAACTGTTACCCTAAGTGACAGCGGCGGTGTAAGTATTTCGTCTTACACTGTTACTGATGCACTTTGTAACGGAAGTTCTGATGGATCTGTAGACCTTACAATAAGTGGTGGTACTGCACCTTACACATACGAATGGTCCGATGGATCCACTGTAGAGGATTTAACGGGTGTGAAAGCTGAAGCTTATTCTATTACAGTGACGGATGCAAGTGGATGTAAGACCATCCAAAGCGGCAGTGTTGGTGAACCAGATCAGGTTAGCATATCTTCTGTGATAGTTGATGCCAACTGTGGTGTGGCCGATGGCAGCATTGCCATTACTGCTTCGGGTGGTACGGGTGCTTACACTTATTTATGGTCAACAGGTGGTACAAGTTCAGGTGAAACAAGCTTGTTTGCAGGTGCCTACAATGTTACGGTAACTGATAATAATGCATGTGCTACCATATTTACACTTACTGTAAGCAATGCCAACTCACCGGTAATTTCATCTGTTATATCCGATATTTCATGTAATGGATCAATAGATGGGTCAATTGACGTTTCAGTTACAGGTGGAACAACGCCTTACACCTACGTGTGGACAAATGGAGGGGTCACACAGGACATCAGCGGATTGACTGCGGGATCTTACATCCTGTTTCTTTTTGATGGTGGAGGATGTCAAACAGCTCAAACTTTTGACGTAATAGAGCCAGATGTTTTAGCAGCAACTTCCGTAGTTACCGGAAATCATTGTGGTTACAGCGATG
>NVRZ01000251.1 GCA_002401055.1 Bacteroidota bacterium | reverse complement strand
TCAGGTTAAAGATATTTTTGAATGCATAACCACGCTTACGCGTGATAAAATGGCTGCAAATATGGCGAAAAAGGCCATTTTGCAGGCCTGAAGAAAATCTTTAGATAAGTTCATCTACAGTCTGGATTCAAGTTTAGGCACCATTTTGTTTTTCCATTGTGCAAAATCACCCTTCTCAATATGCTTTCTTGCCTCTTTAGTAAGCCACATATAAAAGCCCAGGTTGTGTATGCTGGCAATTTGTTTGCCCAAGAATTCATTGGACATAAATAGGTGTCGTAGATAAGCCAAAGTATATGAGCTATCCACAAAGGTATTCTCATTCACATCAATAGGGTCCATGCACTCTTTCCACTTCTCATTTTTTATATTTATAACTCCTTCTTGAGTATATAGCATTCCATTTCTACCATTTCTGGTTGGAAGCACACAGTCAAACATATCTACACCCAACGCTATTGATTCAAGAATATTAGCTGGCGTGCCAACTCCCATCAAGTATCTAGGTTTAGACTTAGGCAGTATGTTGCAAACTTCTGCAGTCATTTCATACATCATCTCATGCGGCTCTCCAACCGATAGTCCGCCAATAGCATTACCCTCCCTATCCATTTTGGCAATGTACTCAGCTGATTCAATTCTTAGATCTTTGAAAACGCTTCCTTGCACTATTGGAAATAACGTTTGAGAATAATCATAAACAGGATCCGTGTTATCAAAGTGTTCGCAGCAAAGTTTAAGCCAGTTATGAGTAAGCGCCATAGAATCTTTGGCATATTCATATTCACAAGGGTAGGGCGTACACTCATCAAAAGCCATAATAATATCCGCACCCAAAGCTCTCTGTATGTCGATGGCATATTGAGGACTAAAAAAGTGTTTGGAACCGTCAATATGTGACTGAAATGAAACACCCTCTTCAGATATCTTTCGATTTGCTGATAGGGAGTAAACCTGGTATCCTCCACTATCTGTCAATATTGGCCTTTCCCAACCTATAAACTTGTGAATACCCCCTGCCTTTTTGATAATATCTAATCCTGGACGCAGGTAAAGGTGATAGGCATTCCCAAGTATCATGGGTGCGTTTATATCATCTTTCAACTCACGGGTGTGAATGGTTTTGACAGAAGCCAGCGTTCCAACTGGAGCGAAAAAAGGAGTTTTTATCAAACCATGATCCGTTTCCAATTCACCCATTCGTGCATTTGACTTAAGGTCTTCTTTTATCAGGGAGAACTTCATAATATCATGTGAGGGTTCACTTCGCTACGCTCCAAAGATATATATTGGAATGAAAGATTGCTCATAAGGCTTTGAGATAGATCCTTAAATTTGAAGGATTATTAGATATATGTTTGAACCAAACATTGATTTTTGTTTAAGCCTGGCGCTCACAATAAGCGTGTTGATTCAACTCTGGTATTATCTCCGGATTTTTAACAAATTAGGTGAGTATAAATCTCCTGATAATGATAGAGAAACCTGGCCTTCGGTATCTATTGTAATCTGCGCCAAAAATGAGGAACTAAATCTAAATTTACATTTATCGGGCATTTTGGAGCAAAACTACTTTGACTTTGAAGTTATAGTGGTCAACGACGATTCCTCTGATAATACTTCAAAAGTCCTGTTGACCTTTCAAAATCGGTATACAAATCTCAAAGTAGTTACTGTTTCATCATCTGAAAATGCTAGTGGAGGCAAGAAGGAGGCGCTCACGATTGGGATTGCCAGTGCAACGCACGATGTTCTTCTGTTAACAGATGCAGATTGTTCACCTGTCGGGTCTAATTGGATTAAGAATATGGTAAGGAACCTATCTGCGGAGAAGGATGTGGTGCTCGGATATAGTCCTTTTCAAAGGGAAGATGGGATTCTTAACTTAGTTCAGAGGTATGATATATTTAACACGGCTCTTCAATACCTTTCTTTTGCATTAAATGGCAACCCTTATATGGGTGTTGGTCGGAATCTCGCTTATAGAAAAGCCTTGTTTGTTGAAAATAAAGGGTTCTCAAGCCATGGGCATATTGTATCAGGTGACGATGATTTATTCATCAGTGAAGTGGCAACCGCAGAAAATATTGTTGTTGAAATAGGAAAAGATTGCACAACATTCTCAAAAGCACCAGAGAATATGGTGAAGTGGTTTCTTCAGAAAAGAAGACATTATACTACCGGCGGCAATTACACGTTTAATCAGAAGCTAATGTTGGTGAGTTTTCACTCGAGCTTAGTGGTCTTTTATATAACAACCTTCTGGTTTCTTCTCCTTTCGGAGATAAACACCTTGTTGCTAGTATTGATTTTCTTAAAGTATAGTGCACAATACCTTGTTCTTAAAAAATGTATGTTTAAGTTGGGAGAGATAGATTTATTGTTATTTTCGCCCATATTGGAACTGTTCATATCAGTCTTTAATTTTTCTGCCGCACTGTCAAATATCTTCTATAAAAGGCCCCAATGGAATTAGATTCAGAAAGTCATTTATCTGATAAGGCGCAGCATGATTACAGGCTAGTTCAGCTGGCCATTGGTGGTGATCAAAAAGCTTACGCAGGCTTAATGGAGCGTTATAGAGACTCTATTTATTTTCTTCTGCTTAAGATGGTCAACAACAAAGATGATGCAGATGATTTGACCATAGAGGCTTTTGGTAAGGCCTTTAAGAATTTGCATCAGTACACTCCGAACTTTGCGTTTAGTACTTGGCTTTTTAAAATAGCTTCGAATAATTGTATAGACTTTATCAGGAGGAAAAAGAAAAAGATGCTTTCCATTGACAGGAGGCAAGAGACTGAGGATGGCCATGAGTCATCCATACATCTCAAATCCGATATGCTCGACCCGGAGGAAAAGTTCGTAAAGAAGCAGAAGATTAAAATGCTCCACGAACTCGTTAAAAAGCTAAAACCAAGGTACAGAACGCTCGTAGAATTACGCTACTTCAAGGAGCTCTCTTATGAGGAAATTGCCGTTAAGTTGGATATACCACTGGGAACGGTGAAGGCCCAATTGTTTAGAGCGCGTGAGTTTCTTTACAACGTTCTCAAAAACGTGGAGGATAAGATTTAGAAGCACAGTGTAGATTTATGAACACTGACCATTCTATTCTGCTCAAATATTTTCCCGATCTCACCAAGCTTCAAATAGATCGATTTCGGCGATTAGGTGTGCTCTACAAAGAATGGAATGGAAAAATCAATCTTATATCTAGAAAGGACATTGACAATCTTTATATAAGACACATTCTTCATTCATTATCAATTGCAAAAGCGTTCAGGTTCAAGAGTGGAACAACATTCCTGGATATTGGAACAGGTGGCGGGTTGCCAGGTATTCCATTGGCCATATATATTGAAGATTGTCATTTCCATCTGGTGGATTCCATTGCAAAGAAGATAATGGTTGTGCAAGATATTATAGATGTATTGGACCTTACTAACACGACTTCAGAGTGTGTGCGAGCAGAGGAATTAAAGGGGCAGTACCACTTTATTCTAGCTAGAGCTGTTGGGGACTTGCCTAAACTTATCGGTTATTCAAAAGGCTTGATTGCTAAAGATCAAATAAATAATCTGTCAAACGGATTAATTAGCCTGAGAGGTGATGAGCTTGGTTTGAACAAGATCGATAAGGGAGCAAGTAAAACTCAGCTATCGGATTTCTTTGAAGAAGAATTTTTCGATAGTAAATTCATAATCCACCTTCCCATTTTTTTCTCTTTTTCCCAGAAGAATCCAAATTGACCTAGGATAAATCCGTAAAAGAGTAAGAAAAATTGATAAGCGGGAAATACTACTGCTAGGTATACAAGGGTTTTGATACCCCAATTTGCATCCTCTAGTCCTAGCAAATTAAAAACAGGGACCCTTACTTGTACAATGGACATGCCCGCCAATGAAAATACTACCAAGATCAATATTATATCTACCGAGCTAGAAATACCCCATTTTCGCTTGAATTTATCCAGAAACCCGCTCACACTCATAGGTCAAAATTACGTTTTTAAAAATTTGAATTACGTAAAAAATAATTACCTTTGCATCCTAAATTTTTAGATATGAAAAGAACTTTCCAACCATCGGTACGAAAGCGCAAAAATAAGCACGGTTTTAGGGAAAGAATGTCATCAGTAAGTGGCCAGGATGTGATCAAGCGAAGAAGATCTAAGGGCAGAAAGAAGCTTACTGTATCGGACGAATATAGACCTAATAGAGCTAAGTAAGCGTTTTCTATCCAGCTGAATACCAACGGGATAATCGCTAATTTTTCTCAATTATCTACTTTGATAGCCCCCAAGTTATGAGAAAATTAATAAGCTATTTTATTTTAGGATTTTTATGTGTTGCCTCTACCAATTTAAAGGTTAGCGGGCAGATTTGTGTACCCGATGGTCAATATACGTCCCCGGGTATCTATCCAGATACATCGGTTGGGTTTGCCCCAGCTATTCAATGTGTTTATTATGAGCAACTTCTTACGATGGTTGTGCCGACGGATACGCTTGGTTGTACCATTGATTCCATAGTTCTGACCGGTTTAACAGGATTGCCACCTGGTTTAACGTATGGATGCAGCCCAGTGTCATGTGGGTTTCCTGGAGGAACAAGTGGCTGTGGATTAGTTTATGGAACACCAACCGACACAGGTACATATGCATTAACAGCAAATACCACAGCTTATCTGTCAGGATCGGCATTCTGTACTGGTTTATCTCCTTTGGCTCAACCATTTTCGGGTTATGAGGTTGCTGTAAGTTCTCCAATTACTTTCAATTCCACTTCCCCTATGTGTGCAAATGCTTGTGATGGCAGTATTACGGCCTTACACTCAGATTTGAAAGCACCTATTACATATCAATGGAGTGACCCTTCTACTCAAACAACAAATCCTGCAACAGGACTATGCGCAGGAACTTATACTGTTACAATAACGGATAGTGTGGGGTGCGTATCGGCAAGGTCTTTTATGTTATCTGATCCTCCAGCTGTTGTTGCCAATATAACAGGTTCAACTGATATCACCTGTAATGGTGATATGGATGGAACGGTCACTGCTTCTGGGTCTGGTGGAACGGGTTCCTTTACGTTCATGTGGTCATCAGGTGATACATTGGCAATGGCTTCTGGTCTGGACACGGGGACATACATGGTAACGGTCACCGATGCAAATGGCTGTATGGATT
>NVRZ01000250.1 GCA_002401055.1 Bacteroidota bacterium | reverse complement strand
AAGAAGGCGCAATAGTCAGTTCAGGAAGGTTTATTGGCAGAAGGAAAAATCTTACCTGGATTTAGAATGTTCTTTGGGTCGAATAGCTGCTTGATTTCTCGCTGAATCCGCATTTCAGTAGCATTAAAGGTAATATCCATGTACTCCTTTTGAACCAATCCAATACCATGCTCACCAGATAAAGTACCACCCAGTTTGACGCATAGTTCAAAAATCTCCCGAATACCTTTGGGTAGTTCTGTATTCCATTTGTTATCGTCCATATCACCTTTTATGATGTTTACGTGAAGGTTTCCATCGCCGGCATGGCCATAGCAAACCGACTTAAATCCGTATTTGGCGCCTATTGCTTTTACACCTTTGAGTAGTGCTGGCAATTCTGCCCTGGGGACAACCGTATCTTCCTCTTTATACACTGAGTTAGATTTTACAGCCTCCGCCACCAACCTTCTAAGCCTCCACAGCTCATCCTGCTCACGACTGTTTTCAGCAAAGAGAATCTCGTCACAATCGAACTTCTCTAACACTGCAGTAATCTTTTCGCATTCCTTGAAAAGAACATCTTGATCATTTCCGTCTACCTCGATAAGCAGGTGTGCTTCGATCCCTTCTTTAATGTCAAGATTCAGGTCTTCAACAAATTTTAAAGTCCAGTCTATGGCATCTCGCTCCATAAATTCCAATCCGGAGGGAGTTATACCAGCCTGAAAGATCGCGGAAACCGCTTCACATGCTTTTTCGGCTGAGAAAAACGGTGCCAACATCAGTAACTTCTTATCAGGATAGGGGATTAATCGCAACACGATTTTTGTTACAATTCCCAATGTGCCTTCACTTCCCACAATTAATTGAGTAAGGTTATATCCGGTAGAGTTCTTCAGCACGTTGGCTCCTGTCCAAATGATCTCGCCAGTCGGTAACACCACTTCAAGGTTCAATACATAGTCACTGGTTACACCGTATTTTACGGCCTTTGGCCCTCCTGCATTTTCAAGCACGTTGCCTCCTATAAAACAGGAACCCCTGCTGGATGGATCAGGAGGGTAAAACAAGCCCTTCTCAATAACAGCTTCTTGCAACACTTGTGTTATTACCCCAGGCTCTAGCTTTATCTGTAGGTTTCTCTCATCAATTTCTAGAATTTTATTCAGTTTCTCAGTTGACAAAACTACACCTCCATATATGGGTAACGCCCCGCCACTGAGCCCTGTTCCCGCACCGCGTGGCGTTATGGGAATGTTTTCCTTATTGCATATTTTAAGGATAGCCGAAATCTGCTTTTCGTCAGTCGGCTTAAGAACAATCTCCGGATAGAATTCTAGGTCCTCCGTTTCATCGTGGCTGTAATCTACAAGTGCCTCACGATCTGAAATTAGACCTGATTCGCCAACAATTTTAGCGAATTCGTCAATGGTAGATTGAGTAGGTTGCGTGTAATCCACAAAGAAGTATTTTTTAATTACTTTTGGCGATCATTTTGAGAGAAGAAATCCATACTCCCCAATTGCAAACAAATTTAATAATATAATCTGATGCGCTGCTTTGCAATTGACGCCCGAATACTTACTTTTTTAATCCTAATCAGCTGTGCCAATTACACATTGGCGCAAGGCCCTCCAAATAGGCCTGGCAAGAAGACCAAGGCTCAAGGTAAAAATGTTACGCTGAACGACCTTTGGAAGGACTTCACCTTTAAATCCGCTTCTGTTCATGGACTAAGATCTATGAATAATGGTATGCATTACACAGCAAAGGAATCTGAAGATGGTGAGTCATTTATAGTGAGATACCAATATGAAACGGGCAAAGTAATTGATACTCTAGTTCGATCTTCATGGCTTATTCCTGATGGATCAAAAGATACTTTATCAATTGACGCTTACCAATTCAGCCCCGATGAAAGTAAAATAATGATCGCTACGGGAACGGAGAAGATTTATCGACATTCTACCCGAGAGAGTAATTATATCTGGGATATTTCTAAGAAGAAGCTGTCTGCATTGGACAAAGATGGAAAACAGCGTTATGCAACTTTCTCGCCTAGCGGTTTGAAAGTGGCTTATGTAAATTCAAACAATGTTTTTGTGATGGACCTTGCCAAGGGGAATAAGGTACAGATTACCAATGATGGAGAGTTTAACAAAATCATCAATGGTGCGACAGATTGGGTTTACGAAGAAGAATTTAGCTTTGATAAAGCATTTTTCTGGTCACCAGATGGGAAAAAGATCGCTTACTACAGGTTTGATGAAAGCAATGTGATGGAGTTTTCCATGGCTAAATATGGAAGTCTATATCCGTTTGAGTATAGGTTCAAGTATCCCAAAGCAGGAGAGCAGAACTCAACAGTGAGTATCCATATTCATAATCTGAATTCTTCGAAAGTGGTAAAGTATGAGCTGGACGAGGGTTATGAATACATTCCAAGAATCAAGTGGACAAATGATCCGAACTTGCTTTCCATTCAAAAGAAGAATCGGCACCAAAACAAGATGCAGCTTGTTACATTAGACGCCAGTTCAGGATCAGTGTCCTTAGTATTAGAAGAATCATGCAAAACATATTTTGATGTAACTGATAATCTCACTTTTCTGAAAGATGGAAAAACGTTCATTTGGACCAGTGATAAGGATGGTTTCAACCATATCTACCACTATGACCTGCAGGGTAAACTAATACATCAGGTTACTGTTGGAAATTGGGAGGTAACCAAATTCATGGGATACGATGAGGAGAGCAATGCGCTTTACTACGAAGCGGCAAGTTCCATGATTAAGAATTCTACTCAGATAAAGGAGCAAAAAGGCGCAGATTATCTTGTTCATCACATTGCTGTAGGTGCATCAGGTGAGGCGCCATTGGAGAGGCATCTTTTTGTTACGAACTTAGAAGGAACGAAAAAGCGACAACTCAGCAGAAAAGTTGGAGTTAACTCAGCTAAATTCAGCAAGGGTTTTAAGTATTATATCAACTATCACTCTGCGGCAAATTCCCCGAATCATGTAACCCTACACAAATCAAGTGGCGAGCAAATTAGAATACTCGAGGACAACTCAAAGCTCATTAAAACAATGGGTGAGTATAATCTGACTGAAAAGGACTTTTTTACTTTCGAAACATCTGAAAAAGTAGAGCTAAATGGTTGGATGATTAAGCCAGCTAATTTCGACCCGTCTAAAAAGTATCCTGTTTTTATGTATGTCTATGGAGGGCCCGGATCACAAACTGTAAGAGATGTTTTTGATGGCAGAAATTATTTCTGGTATCAGATGCTGGCCCAAAAAGGCTATATAATAATATCCGTTGATAACCGTGGTACAGGTGCCAGGGGGGCTGATTTTAAAAAATGCACTTATAAGGAGCTGGGCAAGCTTGAAACGATTGATCAGATAGAGACTGCTAAATACATTGGCACTTTGCCATATGTTGATAGTAAACGAATTGGAATATGGGGGTGGAGCTATGGGGGCTACATGACATCTCTTTGTCTTACTAAAGGGGATGGACTGTTTAAGATGGGAATCGCAATAGCTCCGGTGACAAATTGGCGTTTTTACGATACCATTTATACAGAACGGTACATGCAAACTCCTCAAGAAAATGCCAGTGGATATGATGATAATTCCCCGATAAATCATGTGGAAAACCTACAGGGCAAGTATTTATTGGTACATGGCTCAGCAGATGACAATGTACACTATCAAAACACACTCGAAATGACAAGTGCTCTGGTCGATGCCGACAAACAGTTTGATTTATTCATATATCCCGATAAAGCACACAGTATATATGGGGGAAATACCCGGCTACACCTCTACACAAAAATGACGAATTTCATTCTTGAGAATCTTTAACCTACTTAACAAAGTTAAATTATGGAAAACGAAGACACATTATTTGGACACCCCAAAGGCCTTTTTATCCTATTTTTTACTGAGATGTGGGAGCGTTTTAGCTACTACGGTATGCGCGCAATTCTTGTGCTCTATCTTATTGCTGAGGTAACTTCAGAGCATTCAGGATTGGGATGGACCAGCGGAGAAGCGCTGGCGCTTTATGGTTGGTATACTATGCTGGTATATGTGGCATCAATTCCGGGAGGGATATTAGCGGATAGGGTTCTTGGTCAGAAAAAGGCGGTTATGATAGGTGGTCTTTTCTTGTGTTTAGGTCACGGTACATTGGCGATAGACTCGCAAATGGCGTTCATGATCGGACTTATGCTTATTATCATAGGTGTTGGATTGTTAAAGCCCAATATCAGTACAATGGTTGGTGGATTGTACAAAGAAGGAGACGAAAGAAGAGATAAAGGATTCTCAATATTCTATATTGGAATCAATATTGGTGCGGCAGCTGCGAGTATAATTGTTGGACTTGTAGCAGCAAAGTGGGGATGGCATTACGGTTTTGGATTGGCCGGAATTGGTATGGCGCTTGGGCAGGTAATATTTATGTCAGGTCAAAAACATCTGATAGGCGTAGGTGACAAGCCTTCAAGTATTGCAGATCCCAACGATGTTTCAATTGGCCAATTGTTTGGAAATTTATTCAAAGCTCCACTTCAGATGGTCATCACAGCAGTATTAATGGCAGGTTCAGTGTATGTGCTGGTAATGGAAAGCTGGGGATATGGATTGTTATTCATGTTCCTATCTCTTGTTACTGGGATGATGCTTATGATCTACCAAGATATAGACAAGATTGAAAAGGATAGATATGTTGTACTACTGCTCTCCTTCATTCTCGTGATCGTCTTCTGGGGTGCTTTTGAGCAAGCTGGCGGATTGATGAACATATACACGGAGCAAAAAACAAACAGAATGGTGTTTGGAATGGAATTTCCAGCTGCCATCATGCAGGCCTTCAATCCTCTATATATTATACTGTTAGGCGTTCCAATCGCAGGGTTTTGGTATAGATGGAAACTGATGGGCAAAGAAGCATCTTCGCTCTTCAAGATGGTTATTGGCCTCATGATTATGGGCAGTGGATTTTTGTTTATGACTGCGGCCTCACTTGAATATGAGCGTGTTGGTGAATCAGCACTGATTTGGTTGGCACTTGCCTACTTACTTCACACAATAGGTGAACTTTGTGCCTCTCCGGTTGCACTTTCATTTATTACCAAAATTGCTCCAGTTAAATATGCATCATTAATGATGGGTGTATATTTTGCATCAACTGGCCTCGGA
>NVRZ01000249.1 GCA_002401055.1 Bacteroidota bacterium | reverse complement strand
AACATTGTACCCGGATGTGATTGAAAGCGTGTCCTTCACCGGTGGGCCCAGTGTAACCATCAAATCCCATCATAATGTAGGAGGTCTGCCAAAAAAATTAAATTTTAAATTACTTACTTTCATGGATACATTTCTTCATGTACTCGATTATTTTATTCTTGATACACTTCAATTGCCCTTTATAGATGATTTCTCATCGAATTGGACGAAGGGTTATGATATTGCAAATTATACACTCATCAAATCAGATTCCTTAGCTTTCTCCTTTACAATTGATGGGTTTGTGGTGGATTCCTTGGTGTGCTCTTTGGATACGACGTTTTCGTATTTGTTAGACACTACCGATACAAGTATATCAAAAACACCGTTGGCTACATTCCAAAAGATAAACTACAACGATCCATATAATCCCTTCGTTGCATCAGATACCAGCTATTGCTGGGTACCCTATTATGTTTATGATACCATTGGTATGTCAACCCCAGATACCTGTTTTGTGAATCTGTGTACATATGATAAAGACACGCTTTATATTGACACGATATATCTCGTCAATAATACGTTTGATGTATATGATGCAGACACGGTAGGTGCTGGCATATCGCTTTCACTATGGATTGATGATTTAGCATTTATCAACAATACTTATCCAATAGACCCCGTGACGATTGGAGTTGCAACCATGGATGGCTTAGATGCAAGGGGAGCACCGCATAACAATTTCTCGGATCCAAACGGCTATGGTGTGGCCGATTATCTCACATCTAAGCCAATTGATTTAACAGGAACTGCCAGCGATTCTATTTTTCTAAGCTTTTATTACCAGCCGGAGGGAATCGGTAACAAGCCTCAACTTGAAGATTCACTTGTCCTCGAATTCTATGCACCAGACAAGCGTGCCTGGTATCATATCTGGAGTCTGGCGGGTACTTCTCAGCAAAATTTCAAACAGGTAATGATTCACATAACAGGCTCAAATTATCTGAAAAAAGGATTTCAGTTTAGGTTTAAGAATTACGCGACTCTATCAGGTAACTTTGATCATTGGCATATTGATTATGTGACTTTAAATAACGCGAGAGGAATTAACGATACGGTGGTTATCAATGACGTTTCCTTCGTGTATAATATGCCCTCTCTTGTTAAGAATTATCAATCAATTCCGTGGAAGCACTTTTTAAAAGATACCATCAATCAATTGAAAACATCTTTTGAAATTTTAGCGACAAATACTGACACGGCTAATAAAATATCGGCTCATCTTTTTCTAATTAATGATTTATTCGACAGCGTATTGCTCGATCCAATTGTAGCGGGAACGGTACCGGTAAAGTATAGTGGCGAATTTGGGTTCACGACCGTGCCAGTTGCCCTCAACTACAAGTGTTATTCACCTAGTAACAGTTGTTTCTCCCCGAATGCGGATAGCGTGGTACTTGAATTGGTAAATGTTTTAACAACAGGGGGAGATGCATACCTTTCCAATGACACTTTAAAAAATTATCAACGCTTCTATAATTACTACGCCTATGATGATGGGAGTGCTGAAGCGGCTTATAGTCTGGTAGGAAATGGTTCGCAAGTGGCCTATAGATTTAATACAATAATAACAGACACCATAAGAGCGATCGACATATTCTTTGCACAAACCAAAGAGGATGTGAGTTCAGAAAATTTTTATCTCACAATCTGGAGCGGTATATTTCCTGAGGTGATTTTGTATCAACAGGCATTTGTTACGCCCAAGTATGAGGATAGCCTCAATGAGTTTCATACCTATGTCTTGGATGAAATAGTGGTGCTGACGGGAACTTACTTTATAGGATTTCAACAGGTAAATGATGTTGATATTAATATTGGCTTCGATAAAAATACTGTGGCCAATACCAATCTATATTATAACACGTCAGGTACATGGCTGCAGTCCGTAATACCTGGAGCAGTAATGATGCGTCCTTTATTTGGCGACACGGTGATTATCCCTGTTGGGATTACAGAAGATGAAATGAATTATTCAGGGGACAGGGACGTCGAGTATTTGGTGTATCCGAACCCAGGTAAGAATATCATTTATTTTGAGCGGCAGGGTGGGGGGCAGTCCTCCAATTTTAATAAAAATCCTGAAATAAGAATTATTGATCTTTATGGACGAACCGTTATGAAAATTCCACCAGGTGAGAAATCTGTTGATATATCTGACCTATCAGAAGGTTTCTATTTCTTTGAGTTTTTGAATACTAGATCAGGTAAAAGCACTGTCAAAAAGATTCTTATTACCAGATAACACCAAGTGTCTTCTCGAAATTAATGAGCGATTCGGATTTAGAAAATGACATTGCTGCTTCAGATCAAACAGACGATCTGTTTGAACATCATCGAATAGAAGTGGACCCTGGACAGCAAGCACTGAGGATTGATAAGTTTCTTTCAGATCGACTTGCAAATACTTCACGAAATAAAATACAGAACGCTGCCATTGTGGGTAGCATCCTGGTTAATGAAAAGGCTGTTAAGTCAAATTACAAGGTAAAACCAGGAGATACAGTATCGGTGGTATTTCCTTATCCAAGAAGAGAGCTGGAGCTCATCCCTCAGGATATTCCGCTAAATGTCGTTTATGAGGACGATTACGTGGTGGTTTTGAACAAGCAGTCAAATCTTGTTGTACATCCTGGATATGGCAATTACTCAGGTACTCTGGTCAATGGGCTCATATTTCATTTTGGAAATTTACCAACTCCGGTTAATCTAAGTATTCCAGAGGAAGCTACAAGACCCGGACTTGTTCATAGATTAGATAAGAACACCACGGGTATCATGGTGGTAGCAAAAAAGGAGCTGGCCTTGACCAAACTTGCCAAGCAATTTTTTGACCGCACTGTAGATCGAAAATATGTGGCCCTGGTTTGGGGTGACTTAAAGGAGGACGAAGGATCAATAGAAGGAAATATTGGTAGAAGTTTAAAAAATAGAAAGGTGATGTCAGTATTTCCTGGTGGTGAATTTGGCAAGAAGGCCAAAACACATTACAAGGTTATTGAGCGTTTTGGATATGTAACATTTATTGAATGCAAGCTGGAAACAGGGAGAACACACCAGATTCGAGTACATCTTAAATATCTTGGTCACCCGCTCTTTAATGACATTGATTATGGTGGTGACAAAATTCTAAAAGGGTTGTCGTCGAGTAAATACAATCAGTTCATTGCCAATTGTTTTCAACTATTGCCTAGACATGCATTGCATGCAAAATCTTTGGGTTTTGAACATCCGGGAACGGGTAAAAACGTGAAATTTGACTCTGAAATCCCGGAGGATATGGAGGCCGTGCTAAAAAAGTGGAGAGTGTATGCTAAAAATAGCACTTATAGAACTTAAGCTGGTATGACATCTTCTCGAGAAAAATCAAAGTCCTTATAATCCTGTATCACATCGTATAAAGTCCCACGTTCGATCGGATGCCGATTTACATCTTTGATAAGTTGAACGAGTTCTTTAGTAGTAAGTGCAGGGTTCTGATCTTCTGCCCCAGCCATTGAATAGATTTTGGTACTGTCGTCTATTGTACCGTCAATATCATCCACTCCATATGAGAGACTAAGCTGAGATGTTTCCCTTCCTATCATAGGCCAATACGCCTTTATATGGTCGAAGTTATCCAGGAAAATTCTTGATACCGCGTAGTTTTTAAGATCTTCAACAATGGTACTTTCTTTTAAATGCGACATTTGGTTGTCCTTATTTCGAAATTTCAACGGAATAAACGTGTTGAATCCTCCAGTTTTATCTTGCAAGGTCCGCAATCTATCCATATGGTCTATTCTATGTGCATAGGTCTCAATGTGTCCATATAACATGGTTGCATTAGAAGGTAATCCTATTTCGTGTGCATTTCTATGGATTTCAAGCCATTGTTCAGTGCTGCACTTGTCATCACAGATTTCCGCCCTTACTTTTTCGTCAAAGATTTCAGCACCCCCGCCTGGTAATGAGTCCTGGCCATAATCTTTCAGAATTTGCAATCCTTCCTTATATGATACTTTAGCCTTTCTACACATGTATTCTAACTCAACAGCCGTAAATGCTTTTACGTGAATGTCAGGCCTGATTTTCTTAATGTTCTTTATGAGATTACCGAAGTAATGCAATCCCATCTTGGGGTGTACTCCCCCAACTATGTGTATCTCCGTAATTGCCTTATCCTTGTACGACCTAACCTTTTCGTATATCTCCTCCTCACTTAATTCCCACCCCTCGGTTTTTTCTCTAAGTAATTTAGAATAGGAGCAGAACTTACAGTCAAACACGCAAATATTCGTGGGTTCGATATGAATATTTCGATTAAAGAAAGTATGATCGCCGTGCTTTTTTTCTCGAATAAAGTTGGCGAGTGTTCCTAAAAAACCCAGGTCGCCTTTTTCAAAAAGCAGAATACCCTCATCCACAGAAATCCTTTTACCATTGATTGCTTTATCTGCAATTCCAAGTAGTTCCTGGGAAACGGCGGTGTCATGAATAAAGTCTATCAATTGTAGGCCCATCTGCTTAGCATTGAATGCACAAAATTATGGAAAAATGTCTTCCGAAAAAATGTTGAACTTCTGTTTAGCGGAGAAGGCTAAATTTTTTGGTGTAAGTGCCGTTCTCATCTGTAATTTGAACAAAGTACAGCCCAGAGGCCTTTCCTGTCAGGTTCAATTCTAAACTATTTAGCTCCCCTGAACCAACCCTCCTGTCAATACAGACGTCACCTCTCGCAGAGAATACCCTAAGGTTTACATTACTTTTAACAGTTGATTTAAAATGGATAACTAACTTTCCATTTGTAGGATTTGGAAATAAGGAAAAAGGAGGATTAAAAGCTTTTCTCTCATTAACACCGGTTGTAGACACACAGAAAGTATAGGTGAAGTCCAGGAGGTCGTTAACAGCTACAAGCGTATCACCCAACACATCAACCAACGAAAATGAACCTTCAGCAGTTCCAGCAACATCATATAGTTTGAATATATAACATCCTTCTTCAAGGCAATTTGATTCAATATTGATCGTATTTTTCTCATATCCATCTAGTGAGTCAATCAGATTGCCTCCTCCATCATGTATTGACCACGCCAATAGATTGGCTATTGGAAAATCCTCAAGGGTTAAGGTCAAATCAACAGAGTTAGCCAGCATAAAGTGGAATTCCATAAATGCCGTGTCATTACTGGCCATTTCATCCATTCCACTATT
>NVRZ01000248.1 GCA_002401055.1 Bacteroidota bacterium | reverse complement strand
TAATCCAACAATCATAGTGCACAATAGCGTACCAATGATTGGAGAAGTGATGGTAACCAGGTGGGCATATGAAGCCATGGTGGTAAATCAATTCAAAACCAATAACTACGAGAAACACTTTTACAAATACGATAAAGAAAAAAGTATTGCGGATTTCAAGAAGAATTACTGGATTCCCAGGTTAAAGAGCAAGGTCGATGACTGTGTTAAAAACATTGGATCACCTGATCATGAGGAGCAAGTTCGAAATGATTTGTTGTTAATTCATAACGAGTTAAGGCTTGGTGTTTTTCCGTTTAAGGAAATTAGCGACATATTCCCAGTAACGCTTATTGACAGTATACATTATGAGTCTTTCAATGCCAAAATTGGGAAACGGATCAAGATTTATCTTGATAGCCTATTACACTATTACATCCAAAGGCGTAATAATATTGCCAGAAGTAAAGATAAGTTGGTAGCAAAGATGAATAGTGACGAAACTAAACGTACGAAGTTCATCCGAATAAAAAACATGTATGATAATGAGTCACTGAGAGACTTGGCGGTCAACAAGAATGAAATTAATAGAATTAAGGAAATTGACGGTGAGCTTGTACAACAAGCCGATCCGATATATATGAACCCAGTAAGTCAGGGCAACATAAGAACTCATTTCTTCGCACCGAAGAAGACGTTGTTCGGTAAATTGTATGACACCTTCTGGATCAATATATTGGTGATATGGCTCATGTCTCTTTTTCTGATGATAAGCCTGTACCTCAACTTGTTTAGAAAGATTCTTGAGTACCCGGGAATACTTATTGACAAGCTCCAAAAATTGCTTCCAAAGAAGGAAGCGGAAGCCTAGCCCATGCGCTTCCTACAAGAAGAAGAGTAATTAGATTAAATCTCATCACCACCTTACTTTCCTATTGCGTTTCAGTTACCAAAGACCATCACTATTGATAAATAAAAAACCGTCCCCACTTATTATAAGTGTGGGACGGTATATTAATTGTGAGCCCTTTAAATAGACAGCGGTATTTTACTCCTCCTCTATAGCGATTTTTTCAAAAGGAACAGTTACTATAGCTTCATAGTCGCCTCCAGCTTCAAGCATATCCTCGTCATCCTCTTCGTAATACCAGTGGATAACCATTTCTGTTCCACCTTTCTTATGTATCCCTTCGAGAGCTTTAAACACATCTAAAATACATTTTGATGAGCTTGTATTGAAATACTCCAACTGCACCTCAACATTGGTTTTTGCTTGAGGATTATTACCATACTCATCCAACCACTCTAAGAGCTCTTTGTAAAACTCTAACGAATTCTCTGGAATTGATCGTCCCCGAATCTCAATATGACCTTTATCAGGATCAAAATTAATCAATGGCGTTTTAGGTGTTGGTTCAATACTTATCTTATCCATAACTCTTGTTTTTATTTAGTCTGTAAATATATTATAAAATAGTTCTAATTAATGTGTGAAATTTTAATGTCCAGGCTAAAGAACGAATATTCGTCATCTATAAGCTTAAAATTATATCCTAATTTTTGACCTGTTCTTCTTGCAATATCAACCAAACCAAGTCCGCCACCGCCTTTTTCAGAGAAAGAATCGTTATTAAGTATTTCCTTATAAAGAGCCTTCAGTTGATCTTTATCCATCTTATTTATTCTGTCCATCTTCTCAGTTAGTGGAGGAATGTTCTTAGTAATAATGTAATTTCCTGTCATAATGTTATACATCTCCTCATCTTTTCCAATCATAAAGATCGCCGTCCTTGCACGTTTTGAACGGTCGTCAACTGGAGCAACTTCATCTACATGATGATAGAGGTTTTGCAGACACTCAACCAACACATTGTATACACGCTTTTTTGTTTTAGACTTTTCCTCAAAATTGTCAAGCTTCGCCTCCATTATTTGGAGAATAGACGTGAGAAGGTCAGATGTAATTTCTCCCTTGAACGAGAGCATGATATTGCTCTGTTCCATTTTATCATAGAACTCGAATATGTCTAAGTCCATTGCAGCTATGCTATTAACAAAAATTTCCTAATTAATGACCCCATTTCAATCAGGTATTTATTCCCATTCGGTGCCTCCAATTAAGAGAAAATAACTTACATAAGCAAATATATGAAAAAGATATTTATTCCCTAATCAAAAGCGCATTTCCCAGAGAATAACTCTCTTTAAATTAGCTTTTAAACATAACCTTTATAAAGTTGCTAAAATTGAATAGCTTAGTCAATAATTGCACCTGGTAAGAAATGAAGGAGAAGGTGTTCGATGCACAACAATGGACGGAAATAGCAAACAGGATTGGTTTGAAGATTGGTTTAACTCACCCTACTACCATGTTTTATATAAAAATCGAAACGAGGAAGAGGCAGAGTTATTTTTAACTGCGTTGATCCGCAAAATCCCTATTGTCTCCGGATCAAAGATTCTGGACCTTGCCTGCGGCAGAGGAAGGCACTCGCATTATTTAAGCAAACTAGGCTACAACGTATTGGGAATCGATTTAAGCGAGAACAACATCGCCTATGCCAAACAATTTGAGAATGAACAGCTCTTGTTTAAACTCTGCGACATGAGAGACCAACTACCTGAAACACACGGAGACTATGTGCTAAATCTCTTCACTTCATTTGGATACTTTACCGATCCACAAGACGACATAAAAGTATTAGAGAATGTACATCGAGTATTAAACAATACTGGTAAATTTATCATCGATTATCTAAATGTAAGCAAGGCTATAAGTTCGCTCGGAGAAAGCGAAAATAAATTGATTGGTGAAATTAACTTTGACATTTCTAGAAGTATTTCTAATAACTTTATCATCAAAAATATTCGAGTAGACTATAAAGGAAATATTTCAAATTTTAAAGAAATGGTTAAGACCCTTGACTTACATGATTTTGAAAATTATTTTGCTGAAGTTGGCTTCACAATAGACCAACTATACGGTGATTATTCCTTAAACCCATATGACAAATCAACATCTGACAGATTATTAATGGTTGTAAGCAAAATGTAATTATCTGCGATTAATTGCATTTTAACGACCTTTATAGCCTTATAAATACAATTAAATGCGCTTTTCGTACTATTTATGCAAACTGATATATTAATACCAATTATACTATTTCTAGCTCCTGTTTTAAGTGGGTCTCTTGTTTTTTTATTTAAAAACAACACGGAAAACAACATCAAACTGCTGTTGGCTTTTAGCGGATCATATCTTTTCTCGATCTCCGTACTGCATCTTATTCCTGAAATATACAGCTCCTCAGTCGGCACGAGCATAGGGATATTTGTTCTCATTGGGTTTTTTATTCAAGTCTTGCTAGAATTTTTCTCAGGGGGAATTGAGCACGGACACATTCACACGCATGGTGATTCTCATACTAAGGTTGCGTTGCCTATCCTGATCAGCCTTTGTATTCATGCTTTTATGGAGGGAATGCCTCTTGCTAATGAAACACTTATGTCGGGAAACACGCTAACCTTACTGCTTGGAATCGTGTTACACAAAATGCCAATCGCCTTCGTTTTAATGAGCCTGCTACTCTTTCGAAAAACCAAGACGCCATTGGCAATTGGAATACTCATTCTATTTGCACTAGCCGCTCCAGCAGGATACGCAATAAGCAGTAGCTCAACCAGTATCCACTCTCACCCTCACGAAATTACAGCCATTGTAGTAGGGATATTACTTCATGTATCTACCACCATATTGTTTGAGTCCAGCTCCAATCACCGATTCAACTTTTATAAAATCATTATTATTATTTTTGGAGCGTCCCTGGCCTTTATAAATATGTAGCATGGCAAACTTTACTCACCCTACCTTATCCCTTAAAAGAAACTGGTTCCTTTTTTTGGTACTACTGATAGAAGGAGGCGCATTGATGGCTGTCGAGCTTATAGGAGCTAAACTTATTGCACCTTATTATGGCAACTCACTTTACGTGTGGGCGGCCGTTTTATCTACCACGCTCGGAGGCCTTTCCATTGGATACTACACCGGTGGAAATATTTCAAGCAAACATCCTAACATAAAAACCCTCATTAAAATAATCAGCGTTTCTGCGTTATTGGTGTTGGCCATGCCCACCGTTTCAGGAATTGTGATGGAGGCCACATTAGGGCTAGAACTTAGAACAGGTATTGTGTTGTCTTGCATATTGTTCCTCATGCCACCGCTTGTTGCGTTTGGAATGGTTGGCCCAATGGTCGTTCGCTTACTAACAGATAAGGTTGAAAATGTTGGACGAGTGGCAGGCACGGTTTATTTCACATCAACTCTTGGAGGAATTGCAACTACGTTTCTTTTTGGATTCTACCTGATTCCGTTTTGGGGCCTGAAGATGAGCTCTTATCTAACAGGTGGCGCGCTAGTACTATTAACAGTATTATTCTTTACTACAGGCAGGAACAAACGAGGCGAATAATATGCTTCTCTCAAGAAAACCGCTTTTACTCCTTGCTTTCGTAGAAGGTGCAGGGGTAATGTCAATCGAATTATTAGCTGCTCGCATGCTTGCTCCATATTTCGGCGCAGGACTGCATACCTGGGGTATGGTTATAGGTGTTACCTTAATCAGCCTTGCGATTGGCTACTACTTAGGCGGGAGGCTCTCAGAAAAATACAATTCGGATGATTTTATTTACTGGACGTTCATTCTTGCTTCAATTTTTATCGTAACACTTCCATCTTCTTCAAAGAAACTTACCGCATTCTTTTTTGACATTGATCAGGGCTTGGCATTGGCTCTGACCGCACCTATACTTCTGGTGCCTGCCCTGAGCTTGCTTGGAATGATCCCTATACTAATTATTCAAAGATTAACGAGTGCTACAGACAAATCCGGCGATACAGCAGGACAGGTTTATACCCTATCCACGATCGGCGGAATTGCTGCAACATATTTGGTTGGATTTTACATCATTCCGAATTGGGGCTTAACCGTCCCTGCAATAGTTGCTGGATTGATTTGCGGAACCATAAGTATGGTATTGCTGCTAATCAAAGGCAAGTTGATTGCGACAAGCTACATAGTGGTAATAGTATTTTCACTCTTATCGGTTAGAACTGAAAAAGTCCGATCAGCGCTGCAAGTACTTTATCAATCAGAAGGATTGATGGGTCAGCTAATGGTCGTTGACATGAAATACAATCAATCCTATGACAGGGCCTTTTTTGTCAACCGTATTGGACAAACATATATAGCCATGCATACTGGCAA
>NVRZ01000247.1 GCA_002401055.1 Bacteroidota bacterium | reverse complement strand
GTAATGTGCCCTGATATTTGCTTCACCCTTGCATCACTTTGCAAATACGATCGCGAAATATTTAAAGGGATATCAGGCGAATCCAACACCCCATGAAGCAGGGTGAGAAATTCAGGAACAATACCTTCAACCGAATCCGTAACAAATACCTGATTAGCGTACAGTTGAATCTTGTCTTTCTGTACTTCAATCTTGTTTTTAAGCTTAGGGAAATATAAAATGCCCGTCAAATTAAATGGGAAGTCTACATTCAAGTGTATCTGAAAGAGTGGTTCCTCAAAATTCATGGGATAGAGCTCTCGATAAAAACTCTTATAATCTTCATCCTTTAGTTTAGAAGGCTGTTTTTTCCAAGCAGGAGAAGTATTATTGATAATATTTGGTGTTGTAATCTTCTTCTCCTTATCATCCTTGTCCTTCACCGGATTACCATCCTTGTCCTTTACAGTTTCTTCATTTGTACCAAACTGAATCTTAACTGGCAGAAACTTACAATATTTAACTAAGAGCTCTCGAATTCTGAATTCCTCCAAAAACTCCTTAGACTCATCAGATATATGTAGAATAATATCTGTTCCACGCTCTTTTCTGTCGTTATCAACCAATGTGTAGTTTGGGCTCCCATCACAGGTCCACTTAACAGCTTTGGCTGATTTCTTGTGTGATTTTGTAACTATCTCAACATTATCAGCTACCATAAATGAAGAGTAGAACCCCAGACCAAAATGCCCTATCAAATTTGCTGTATCGGCTTTATCCTTATACTTGGAAACAAACTCTTCAGCTCCAGATAGAGCGATATCATTGATGTATCTCTCAACTTCCTGTTCATCCATTCCTACACCCCTATCCTTGATTGTAAGCGTCTTGGCATCTTTATCTAGTTCAACTACAATAGTAAGATCACCTATTTCACCTTTGAACTTACCCATGGTTTCCAGGCTCTGGAGTTTCTTTGAAGCATCAATTGCATTAGAAACCAGCTCCCGAAGAAATATCTCGTGATCCGAGTATAAAAACTTCTTTATTATCGGAAATATATTGTCCGAGCTTACCTTAATTTTTCCTTTTGTCATTTCTTAATTTTATTATTCGTGCGCAAATAGCATTTCAAAGGTCGTGCCATCTGAAAATAACTGCCAAATTGACCGTTTTTCTGAAGTCGGCAAAAATAGTTGATTATTTGTTCATAATTAGATCTTTATTGAAGGCTGAAGTCCTTGCCAAGGTTTTTCTTTTGGCTAGTTTTATCGGAGCAATTATTTAATCAATTAAAAAGGCACACCAGATATGACAGTCGCAGAACCAACGAAGAAATGGACTTCAACCGAAGATAAATCAACACGTGCAGGCTTTGGTGCTGCATTGCTAGAATTAGGTGAAACCAACCCCAATGTTATTGGATTAACTGCTGATTTAGGTGGATCTCTTCAAATGAACAAATTTAGAGACGCATTTCCAGATAGGTTTTATCAGGTAGGTGTGGCCGAGGCAAATATGATGGGAATTGCAGCAGGGTTGACGATTGGAGGTAAAATCCCGTTTACAGGTACGTTTGCTAATTTTTCGACTGGACGAGTATATGATCAGATAAGACAATCCATTGCCTACTCAAACAAGAATGTAAAGATATGTGCATCACACGCAGGGCTCACCCTAGGCGAAGACGGAGCCACGCATCAGATATTGGAAGATATAGGGTTAATGAAGATGTTACCCAATATGACCGTAATCAATCCCTGTGACTTTAATCAGACTAGAGCGGCAACTTTGGCTATAGCCGACTACGTTGGGCCTGTTTACCTCAGGTTTGGGCGCCCAAATGTTCCCAACTTTACTTCAGAAGAGCAGCCATTTGAAATCGGAAAAGCATTGATGCTCACCGAAGGAAGTGATGTAAGCATCTTTGCAACTGGCCACCTGGTTTGGAAAGCACTTGAAGCATGTGAGGAGCTCAATGCTAAAGGTATAAGTGCAGAAGTGATTAATATTCATACCATTAAACCATTAGATAATGATGCAGTCTTAGCCTCAGTACAAAAAACCAAATGTGTTGTTACTGCAGAAGAACATCAACGACATGGCGGATTAGGAGATAGCATCGCGCAATTGCTGGGCAGGAAATTTCCTGCCCCAATTGAAATGGTTGCTGTGGATGATCAATTCGGAGAAAGCGGAAAACCTGCAGAACTGATGATTAAATATGGCCTGGACACATCCAATATTGTTGCGGCGGCAGAGCAGGTTTTGGGCCGAAAATAGCACCCAAATTATATTCTGCCACAATTACAATCAATTTATTTTCAGTACGTTATGCACATTACCTATACCGATAGTTCAATGCAATTATTTTAGGGTAAAATGGACCAAGATTCTGTTTAATTCACCTTTTCTATTGCAAAAAATGTGAAGGAAGATTACTCAGACGAAGAGTTGCTGAAGCAATTCGAAAATGAAGGCACTAGACCAAAGGCTTTTAACTTGTTGGTAATTAAATACCAAAAGCGACTTTACTGGCATATTCGAAAAATGGTACTGAATCACGATGACGCTGACGACATACTTCAAAATGTATGGATAAAAATATGGAACGGGCTTTCTAAATTTCGCTCTGATGCTGGCTTATATACATGGATGTACAGAATTGCCTCCAATGAATGCCTAACATTTCTGAATAAAAAGAAAAAGAAACTCCTTGTGCCTCTAGCAGATATGGAGAATTTGCTATCACAGTCGTTGGAGGCTGACAGCTACTTCTCGGGTGATGAAATACAGTTAAAGCTACAAAAGGCTGTTCTATCTCTTCCTGAAAAGCAGCGTATCGTGTTTAACCTGAGGTATTATGACGAGATGAAGTATGAAGAGATGTCAGGATTACTCCTTACTTCGGTTGGGGCATTAAAGGCATCATACCATCATGCAGCAAAGAAAATAGAAAAGTTTATATCAGGTGATTAAACCTTTTTACGAAAAAGCAATCCAACTAGCGAATGAACACAAACAACGAAAATAGCAACGAGGTTAGAAAAGAGCTTGAGGATATTGCTCCTTCTCTTTCTAAAATCGATAGGGCTAACCCTTTTGAGGTTCCGGATAATTATTTTGATAATCTGCCCGGAGTAGTTTCTGATAGAATAAACGGGCATTCAACTCCTCACAGCTCCACTGTACGGGCTTTAGTTATAAGATGGACTGCTGTAGCTGCTTCTATAATACTTATCGCTGTATTGACTTTTGTTCTAACCAACTCGCCTGAAGGTAACATCAACCTGGATCTTGCTCAGCTTGATTTAGATGAGATTGAAGAGGTGTTAATGGATCAAGGAATATACGCTGTTGAGGAAGAAGAGCTTATAGATATGTTATTGGACAGCGATGAAGAATCTTTTCTGGAAGAGATTAATGATTTAGATGAAATCATTGACTACTTAATTGATAACAACATTGACTTAACAACTATAGTTGAAGAACTAGAATCTTAAACTCACCTATTATGAAGACCAATAAATTATTGTTCGGCACCCTGATTGTACTATTAATCGCTACAATAGCATTTGCGCAGCCGGGAAGCAGATCAGGAGAAAGACTAAAGAATATCGAATCTCAGAAAATTGCATTTATCACATCAAAATTGGATTTAACACCAGAAGAAGCACAGAAATTTTGGCCTGTATACAACCAATGCCAGAAGCAGCAGCGAGAAATGCGTGACAAGAACAAACCGAAGTCTGCTGATGGGAAACGACCAAATATCGATGAGATGTCAGACAAGGAAGTTGAAGAGTTGATTAACAAGAGAATGGATGCGAATCAAAAGGAGCTAGACATTCAACGTAATTGCCTTGAGCAATACAAGAGGGTGCTTCCAATTAAAAAGATTGCCAAACTCTTTCAGACTGAAAAGCAATTCAAAAGAGAGTTATTGAAGCAAATGAGAACTAAGCGTGAAGGACAACCAAGGCGTATGAACCAACAGAATACATACTGACAGGGGCTATAACATTGATAACCTACTCCAATTCATCGATTGCCTTAGCGAGCGAGCGATCTTTATCGGTTACCATATTGCCGGCGCTATGTGTGTTTAGGGAAATATCTACTTTATTATAGACATTGCTCCAATTCGGATGATGATCCATTTTTTCTGCCAGCAGAGCAACTTTACTCATAAATGCGAATGCTTCAATAAAATTAGAGAATTCAAATGTTCTCTTTAGCTGATTGTCCTCTTCTTTCCACATTGCCAAATTATTATATTGTTAGTACTTAATTCCAATGACAAGCATATCATCAACTTGAGGATTATCACCTCGCCATTCTTCTATTGTCTTTCCAATAATTTCTTCCTGCTCAGACATTTTCTTTGATTGAATATCAAGTAATAAATTCTTGAACTTTTCTCTCATAAATTTATTGCCTTTTTCACCGCCAAACTGATCACAATAGCCATCTGTAAAGAGGTAGAAAGTGTCACCCTTTTTCAATTTTCTTCTAGCCATCTTAAGAGAACCCTTAGCGCCAGTGGACTTCTTTGTGTAGAGCTCTAATACCTTTCCCTTCTTGTTTAATGTCAAGCCAATTGGGAATTTATTGCCTTCAATTACCTCTTCAACACCCTCACTAATTACGATGAGAGGCCGTCCAGCACCTGCAAATTCCAAGTATCCCTTTTCCGTATCAATCGTGCATATTGCCATGTCCATTGCACCGGCATATTCTTGTGCACCCTCGGTAGACTGTAAAGTGTTCATGATCCCCTTGTGCATTTCGGATAGTATGACCGAAGGATCGTAAATGCCTTTATTATTAATGATCTCACGAAGCAGCTCATTACCAACCAATGACATAAACGCGCCAGCTACACCGTGCCCAGTGCAATCAACTGCAGCCACCACTATCTTACCATTAAGCCTGGAGAACCAATAAAAATCGCCGCTAACAATATCCTTTGGTTTAAAGAATATGAACGAATCTTTGAGCATTGTCGTTAGATCGCTCTTATTTTGAAGGATGGCATCTAATATCCTCTTAGAATATCGGATACTTCCTGTAAGTTGTGTATTTATTCTATTGATCTCCTGCTCAGCCTTCCTTCGCTCCGTAACATCCCTTATTGTGTAGAGCAGCGCTGGTATACCCTGGTATATTATCTCATCAGATTGCATCTCCACATGAAGCTCCTTACCATCTTTGGTAAAATGAGTGAATATTTTCAATTCATCAGCCGCATCAGCATTAAGCTCTTG
>NVRZ01000246.1 GCA_002401055.1 Bacteroidota bacterium | reverse complement strand
TCAAAGAGTTTAATGAGGTTGGACGCAGAGCATTTTTAAGGTTGATTAATTGTCTCATTAACGACTTCAATAAACTGCCCGGCAAATTCGATTTGCTGGGTAGGTTTGATTTTACAACGTTTCCTCAACTCGACTGCACCGTTCACTTTAACCTGGCCATCCGCAATAACTTGCTTAGCTCGCCCCCCACTTTCACATAATCCTTCGATTTTTAGCAGGTTATCAAGCGTTATAAACTCACGTCCTTTAAGATTAAATTTTGTCATTTTATTAGGTTTTTTCAGATGATTGAGTACAGTTGTGATCTTAACTTATGCACTATGACTTAACTATCAATTTAATCGCTATTTAGACAATAGACAGACGTTTTTTTGGATAGCTTTACAGTTGAGAAAGGTTAAAAAAATAGAGCTTGATCAGATACTCATGGTTTTCTAAAAAACTTTGCACTATGTTTTTTGGACAAAAAAAGTCGAACTTAAAAGTTCGACTTCCTAGAGTAATTAGAAATTATTTATAGTTCTTCTTCATCGCACCCAATGCAGGTCAGTCCTTCTTCTAGCATGGTCCATGTTTTGCCAACCATATCGCCATCGTAAGTCCCCGTAACATTATCGATATCAAAAATTATTCTACGCATGGAGGGAGTTAGGTATACACTTCCGCTATCTGGTACTCTTATTAATATTCTTACTTGTTGGGCTCTCCACTTAGCATCACTCGGAAGGTTGAAGTAGGGATCAAATTGAACCAGCGAGTCTTTTTGCGAGAACGAGTAGTTGATATTCTCAGCCCTCTTTAGTGCCACCTTTCGGCTTTTACCCCTTGCCTTATAGATTAGTTGTATCTCAAAGCTATCTGTTTTGCTTCTTACTATATCTAGTTCCGTTTTCCCAATGTTTATTCTTTTATCATCTATGTAAAAGCTCATCCAATTATCCGTCTTTATGCTCATGTCATAGTCGTCCTCGTCATATTCCTTTCCAATTACCTCCAGCACCAATACATTGTCGCTTGGATTCGACAAGGCAATTGAAGTTTTTTTCACGCCTTTTTTTCTGAAATCACGTCCTATTTCTGTGCCTACATATCCGACGAGAATACACCCAGCGATCCAAAGTGCCATGGTCACTATCCCTAAACCCCTGAGTCTCTTCTTTATTCCCAACAACAGTTTTATCCCATTATAAACAATGGCTATAAGCGGAATACCAATTACGAGAAGTAATCCTGCTGCAGCCCAGTTGAATTGTTGTACTGATACAAAGAATATGTCAGAAATATCTATGCTAAAGAGACTTCCTATTCCCATATTAGACATACTGAAGATGCTTGAAGAGCCGAAAAGTGAGCTCAGTAGCATGATCAGGAGAACAATGCCGATCGCAATGAAGATAACACCGATAAATTTTACGATGGCCTTGATTGTGAATGTCAACAAACTGATAATGAAGTCGATTAACTTGTCAAGGAGGCCTTTTGCTCTAATTATTGGTTTTTTTTTTCCGTTTGTTGCCTCCTTTGTGAATTCGTTGAACTTCTTTTTGAGGTTGTCCAGTTCTTCCTTTATTGATTTTTCAATATTGGAAACATTGACTCTTTCCCCCTTCATCTCCAACTTTTCAGCAGTGGTGTGAGCTTTTGGGATAATCATCCACAGCAATAGATACAGCAGAAATCCGGTTCCAAGGAAAAAGAAGGAAACGGCGAATATAACTCGCAGCCATATGGGATCGAAGTTGAAATAAGCTGCTATTCCTCCGCAGACGCCTCCGATAACATTATTATCCGGATCCCGAAACACTCTCTTTCTTGTATACCCGTAATCTTTATCAGTAGTTTGTTCTTCAGCTTTCTCATCTGAAGCAGGAGCACTATCCGCATCGACATAATCCTCTGGCTTTCCCATAACCACGATTACTTGATCAATGTCCTCCGTAGAGATAACTTCTTTTCCTTTGCCTATTTTCTCTTGTAGCATTTCTGCGATCCTGGCCTCGATGTCAGCCATTATTTCATCCTTTCCCTCAGAATCGCTGAAATAGCCTTTTATTTTGTTGAGGTAGGCATGCAGATTGTCGTGTGCATCCTCGTCAATGTGGAAGATGACACCGCTTAAATTTATTGTTACCGTTTTTTTCATGTGCTTATTTATTTATATTTTTTTCTTGTAGAGTTCACCGCTTTTTGCAGCTCATTCCATGTGGTGTCTAGTTCTTTTAAAAATTTTGAGCCCAGCTCAGTTAGCTTATAGTATTTTCTTGGAGGGCCTGATTTCGATTCCTCCCATCGATAGCTTAGCAACCCTGTATTCTTCAACCGGGTCAGTAGGGGATAGAGTGTTCCTTCCACGACGATCAGCTTAGCTTCTTTAAGTTTCCCTATAATGTCGGAAGGGTAAGCTTCTCCGTCTGACAGCGTGGAGAGTATGCAGTATTCCAATACTCCTTTACGCATTTGGGCTTTTGTGTTTTCTATATTCATATACCAATTCCTTTGTTTCTTTTTCTACTTATCATCTAAGCTATTATAACTAGAACTATGCGTTAGATAGATAATGACTATGCAAAGATATATATTTAAAACGGTACTATGCAATAAAAGGTTCTATATATCTTGCGTATTTGATGTAAGTATCTTAAAATCAACACAATAGAATTACAGATAAAGAAATTTAAATTGGCAAATAGAGGAAAAAGAAAGTGTTGTTATGGCAGTTAAAGCTTAGATTCACGCCAATTCCCCCATTTTAAATAGCCATAAGACAAGCTGCCAATGACTATGAGGTATATCAATTCACAATACCATACTTCATGGATTTCCCGTTCAAATTGGATTGCAAGTAGGTAAGTGCAAATCAAATAAATACTTAAGGTTATCAACTCAATTATGAGTGCCATATTGGTTCTACCCGTACCAGCTACCGCTCCAAACGTAATCATCGATATAGGCATAATCACCAAAGCTGTTGCAACAACATACAAGGTGGGAACAGTCATTGAAATGAGCTCCTCATTGTTGGTAAAAATGCTAATCATGGCCTCAGGAAATATAAATGTGATAGGTACAAATAGAATTGTCATGCTAAATCCCATGATTACAATCTTCTTAACCAGTGCCAAAACCTCTTCTGGTTTACCTGCGCCCATTGTATTGCTCACCAGCGTGTGTGTTGCACTAAAAAGACCAATTCCCGGGATCATAAGTATTAAGTAAATCCCTCGAATAATATTGGAAGTTGCCAAAGATCTTACTCCCATTTGTTCTATCAATAAGTAGAAGAGAAACCATCCACCCAAAGACATAAAGTTCTGAATCATCACCGGCACGCCAACTTTGAATATGATTTTGAATTGTTCCTTATCTGGTGTATGCGGTTTGAGTAGCTGAAACTCAGTCAATAGAGAGCTGTTTGTATCCTTTCGTTTTAAGTTCAGGTGAATTATGAAATAGAGGGTAACAACAGCTTCAGAAACAACAGAAGCAAACGCTGCACCTGCAATCCCCATTTGAGGGAAACCCCAGTTGCCAAATATCAAGGCGTAGTCTAGCACGATATTCACAATTGCCATGGCTGCGGTGCTCCATATGAGCACCTTGGTGTTGCCAATTCCGATATAAAAAGACCGGAATGCAACATTGACAAAAGCAAAGAATATACCGAAGGAACGCACGTCGAGATATTCAATAATACCGCGATATACTTCCGGAGAACTGATGGGCCCGTTCAAGATAATTGGAGATCCAAACTTGAGCAGGCCGAATATGAATAGAGCAAAAACGACCAGAAAATAAAAGCTGTGGTCGAACACCCTTCCAATATTGCTCAAGTCTCCCTCGCCTTTTCTACGTGCAATAATTATTTGGGCTCCTGTGCTGAAACCCATGCCAAGCATAAATACTGCGATGTAATACATTCCTGCAATGGGTGCTGCTGCTTGTGCCACTTCACTCACCCTTCCCAAAAAGGCAGTATCAACCATGTACACGATGTTCTGTGCCATCATGCCCAGGATGATCGGGTAGGTAATTTTCCAAATGTTGCGGTAGGTGTTCATTCTTATCTTACTACTATGAATGGCATAAATTTCAGAATTTGATTTTGAACAGTTGAACATTCGAAGTAAGAATGATTAACTAACCAGGACTTCACTGTTCTCTATTCAATTGTTCAATTGTTCGCTTGTTCATTTAGTAGCCTGAATGAATTAGATAATTTAACCTGTTTATGATACAGTTATCATTACCGTGATATTTTTGAATTCCACCGAAACCTATATGGTAATAAAGCGTCTTCTCCGGCATAGTCCACGCCAATTCTTGGACCAATTGTTACGTTCTTTTCCTCTACTTCTATCTTTGAGTCTTGAATCCAAATCAAGTTAGAACATAGATCCAATCCTGAATGGCTGGTTCTAATACCGAGCGCTTGACTCATTGTGCCAGGTCCTGTACTCAATGTCTTATCCATCGACTTCTTCTTACGTCGTTTTAACATTATGGGCAAACCTGAACTTGGGGCAATTGCTCTAATCAATACTGCATGTGGAACACCCGCTACATTACAAACTACATTAAAAAGATGATGAATCCCATAACACAGATAAACGTAAGCAGTTCCACCTTTGGCGTACATCACTTCTGTTCGACTGGTTCTCCTGTTCCCAAATGCATGACTGGCACGATCATCAAAACCAGCATAGGCTTCCGTTTCAGTAATGATTCCTGAGGTAATCTCTCCATCAATTTTCGTAAAGAGCTCTTTACCCAGTAGTTCTCGGCTTATTTGTACAACATCACTTCGCAAATAAAAATCAAGGCTTAACTTACCCATTCCAGCTTCTCGTCATCATTATTGATAATCTTTCCATTCTCGATAAGCCATTGGATCACCTTCAAAGCCTTGTCTTCAGTGCTGTCTTTTATACTGTCTACCAATATCGTGAGATCCACAGCTTGTTCCTGTAGCATCGGCTTCACCTGATCCAGAACGGCATCAAACTCCAGCTGACTTAATTTTAACTTGTTTCTCTCAAGGCACACGTCGCAGGAGCCACATCGATAACTGTCATCTTCACCGAAATAAGCTAGCAGTAACTGACTTCGGCATTTGTTGTAAGACAACACGTAATTAAGCATTGCGTCAATTTTGCTTAGGCTATTCTCCTTTCGGTCCTGATAATTCTCCTTCGAAATTACGAGACCTGCTGCGTCCTGTCGTGGCATGGTGTACACCAATTGAGGCAGCTTGCTCTG
>NVRZ01000245.1 GCA_002401055.1 Bacteroidota bacterium | reverse complement strand
GGAAGAGCTCCCTTTATTCCCTGCGGCTGTAACGACCAACATGCCTTTTGATGCGGCTATGTCCGAACCAATGGAGATTCTAGTAGTATTTCCATCCATGTCGAGGTAAGTATGGTTTTGACTCGCATAATTAAAAACTGTGTAGCCCAATGATGTGGTCAATATATCCGCTCCAGCACTATCAGCAAATTCAGCTCCTGCAACCCAATTATCTTCCTCAATGACATACTCTGAACCAGTGTCTTCGGTTCTCAACAATAGATAATTCGCTTTCGGGGCCGTGCCAACGATACTTCCAGGGATATTCGCTGCTATTATTGAAAATACCCAAAGTCCATGTGGGCCATTGTCATACACACTATCATCTCCTGATACAAAATCCCAGGTTTCAAGAATTCGATTCTCCGCCATAGCGCTATCAAACGCTGGATTCGTATTTGCATTTCTAAATCCAGCATCTAGAATTGCAATGGTCATGCCCTCTCCTCTGTACCCTTGCTCATGCAGAACATCTCCTTTCAGCATTGATATTTGATTAAATGAACTTCCATAATCTGTATTGGTTGATGCAGATGTACTCATTGGCGAGACATATTCCAGGTCCCATTTTGACTCAAAAGCTTGGTATTTGTGATTAAGGCCTGGAATTGGATTTTTATGCTTACCGACCGTGTCCACCTGTTGTACAAAAGGCAAGTTTATGATGCTATCCAAAATTGACGAATCAGCCGTGTAAACGGTGATAGCATTGAACCATTTCGATTTATTCAGAAGAGTAGCGCCAAAGTTTATCACGGTGCTTACGTATACAGGATCTACTGGCAGGTCGTTAGAAACAATCGCTATTCCCTGGTCAGTCCTTCTGTCAATAGCTTTTTGGGAAAGGTATGCTGCCGGATTGCTTAGCAAATAGGGCGTATTGTTCTTATCCGTGAATTGCACCCAATACCTAGACGGTGCAACCTGACATATCCCTTCAAAAACTGAAAATGAAAAAAGCAGAATAAGAGTGAATGAGAATCTGGCTCGCACGGAATTGGGCTTAGTTGCCATAAGAATTAACCCGCATAGTGAGATCATAGCCATTCACCTCGGTACTATCATTCCAAAGTGCTTGTACATTGCTCTTCGAAAGGCGAACAGCTTTTTTATAAATCATGCCCACGTCTTTCGCGTAGATCTCAAGAAATTCATACTTATCCAATCCATCATCGTAAACTTTCTGCGTTACCGTTACGCTGTAGGTAAAGGAAGAACCATTAATTGTTTTAGAAAGCCCGGTTCCAGAGTATTCATAATCCCAAGACTTCTTCACATTGGCACTGTTTCCATTCCATATCAGACCATTTTTCACTGGAAACACAAGCTTCACGAAACGTAAATTTTCCTCTACCTTTTCATATCTGGTATCTAACTTGTTTGCGGCCCATACATCTTTGATTAACCAAGGGCCCGTCGTAGAATCTCTTTTGTAACGCTCTATTCTCATAGTTTCTCTATTCTGCGCATCAAAGTAGACAGACTCTACAATCTCTTTGATCTGATAAGAATAGTTATATACTTTCTGCTGAAAGAGATTATACTCTACCGAATCCACATCGTATATGATCCAGCCGCCAATCTCGTCTGGTATATAGCCATAGCCAACGTCTACCTCGGCAGGAGCATCTTTTTTACAAGCGCCTATCAAAAGCACTATAAGTACGCCAAAGAAATATATTATAGAATTACGATTCATATCAATAATTGATGCACAAGTATACGTCAATTGGCTATTATTGGTTCTTCACTTGCTGAACGAGTAAATGAAGGAGAAATTGTAGTGCAAGTATCCAAGGAAATCTGGTGCTTCAAAAGGAGTTAACTATCTCAGATTACGCCTCGATTAACTTGTCTCTTCTACCCAGCGGATCACACTTGATCCAACTGCAATATGACAGTCATTTCCTTCAAAAGAAGGTCATTAAGCAATAACGTTTAGTATATGGCAGGTAGGGCAGTAGAAAGCGATAAACTTTCGGGTTTGCACTGTACCAAAGCGCTATATTTTGTTTTTAATTTATTCATTCGTATAAGTCGAATCAACGATTTGGTGGTGTTTGTAAATTGCACTAAACCTTTATAAACCACCAAACGACCTATTTGCTATATGCCGTGTTAGCTGTTCGTCTTTTTTTATTTTAAAATGGTAAATCATCATCTTTAAATTCTGGTTCAGGTTTTGGGAATTTCGTTTTATAAAATGTATTCAGAAAAAGTCCAACTGTAGCAACCGAGTTGATTACAAAATAAGTATAGATAGAATCGTCTATTAAATAATCATCACTTGTTTTTCCGTGAAAGTTTGTTTTCTCACTTCTTAGTTTCTCAATGGCTTGATTTATTGTCAAAAATGAGTTTCCAATTGTTTTAATTTCTTTTGGGTGTTCTGCGCTTGTTAAATTAAATTCTTTTAAAATTATTGAACTCAATTTATATAAAGTCTCAGTACCTTTTATTTTGGTTGCTATTCTATCATCTTTTAAAATTTCCTTTATTATACTCTCAAGAGCTGAATTTGCGAGTCCGATTGCCGTACTTGGATCAGTTTCAATTTGTTTATAAGCTTTGTTAAAAGTATCGTATGCAGTTTTATATTCAGACTTTATTGAGTTTTTAAAAGTCGGTATTGACGGAATAAAATCAGGTGTGTCAACTCCTAAATCAATAGCTACTTTAAGTAATATTTCCCCTGGCATTGAATGTATAGTAGCATTCAAGTCAATATTTTTATTGTCACTAATAACTAATGCAAAGTTTTCCCAATTGAAATTTTGTTCGTCACATTCGTGCCATTTTTCAACATAATTTCTGACCTGTTTGTATGAACCATATTCTTTCCAAATAGCATCTTCAACTTCTTTAACAAGTTTCATTTGATATTTAGGTGATATTAAATCGTTCATTAAATTCCTTTTTTTTGTGACAGCCAACTTAGTATACTCAGCAACACTACTGGATAATTCCACCTCCGATAAGGTCGTCACCTTCGTAGAACACAGCTGATTGACCGGGAGCAATTGCTTTCACCTTTTTATGAAACGCAACTTGCATTTCATCCTCAGCAACCTGATTGATTGTACTGTGAGTACCGATATCCTTATACCTGATTTTTGTAACAGCCTCCAATTCATTTTCCAATGAAGCGTATTTGATCAGGTTTAGCTCTTTTACAATCATCTCTTGCTTTTCGAGATCTTTTTTATCCCCCAACACCACCGTATTTGTATCTGGAATTATCTCCGTTACGTACAAGGGACTTCCTACAGCTATTTCAAGGCCTTTTCTTTGGCCAACTGTGTAAAATGGATATCCTTTGTGTGTACCAATTTGCTCACCCTTAGTGGTTACAAATTTACCGTCGGCAACCTGCTCCTTTAATCCATTAACTCTTCGCTTTAAGAATCCTCGGTAGTCATTATCAGGAATAAAACATATTTCGTAGCTCTCACTCTTCTTTGCGAGCTCCTCAAAACCGGCTTCAATGGCTATTTTCTTAATCTCTTTTTTCAAATAATTACCAAGCGGGTATTTCGTTCTGGCCAAATTCTTTTGCGAAACGCCCCAAAGAACATAGGATTGATCTTTTGTTTCATCCAATCCTTTGGATACAACATATCTGCTGTTTTCTTCACGCACCTTTGCATAATGACCTGTTGCAATAAATTCGCAATCCAACTGATCTGCCCTCTTTAACAAGGCTTCCCATTTAATGTGTGTGTTACACAAGACGCATGGATTGGGAGTTCTACCAGCCATATACTCTCCAACAAAATTATCAATGATATGATCGCCAAATTCTTGCCTGATGTCAATAATATAATGAGGGAACCCAAACTTAACGGCCATATTTCTGGCATCATTAATAGAATCTAAGCTGCAGCATCCGGTTTCTTTTTTATTTCCACCGACCGAGGCGTATTCCCAGGTTTTCATGGTCATTCCAATTACCTCATATCCTTCTTCATGAAGCATCATGGCAGCAATGGAACTATCAATTCCTCCGCTCATCGCAACCAATATTTTTCCTTTCTTACTCACCTGTCGTTTTTAAGATTTATCTCATCTCGCTTTTTAAGGTATTCGTCATACTCATCCTGATTCGTCACATGCCCCATATTATAAATCAGATTTATTTTATGTGTACCATCTTCTTTGTTAAAGACCCAGGTTCCGTGCTTAATATTATCCCTGTACTCTCCTTCATGTCCTATCGATCCATCCACATTGTAAAAAGTGGTCTTGCCCTGTAGTTTCCCCTCTACATAATTACCCACCACCCTTGGATTTCCATTTTCAAAAAATTGATTCCATGGACCGTTCTTTACTCCGTTTTTCCAAACGATCTTTTCGTATGGTTTAATTCCATTAATGAAGGAAACGCTAAGTCCATTCTTCACACCCATGTTATAATTTTCTTCCGCTACTTTCAGTCCCTTACTGTTGTAGAACACCCATATGCTATCCTTCTTCTCCTCTCGGTAGATCCCCTGAGCCCTTAGTACACTGTCTTTGTAAAAAATATGAGCGGCACACGCTTTGTTATTGTCATAAAAAATGAAGTTTGACTTAATGGCTCCGTTCTTATGATATCGCTTCATTAACCTTGCAGGACGATCATCAATAAAATAACCTTCATACAATAATGATCCTTCCGGGTAGTATTTAACCCAAAAACCCTGCTTAAGCCCTTTCTCGTTTACCTGATTGCTATCGCTATCAGTTTGCGAGAAACTGATGCCCGTAACCAAACAGATCACTAGTATCGAAAGATATATTCGTTTCATTTTCCCTTCTTGAAAATCTTTGCAAAATTACTAAAACCAACTTACAATGATGGTGCCAGATCCTGAACGCCTTTATCAAGGCCGTCCCGTGAAAACCGTATCTTTTCTTAAATGGTAATTGCAGAGAATATCGGATAATTCAGTAGGCGTCCGATTATACTATTCATTGAGCGATGCGCTCTCTCCCTTAAGTACTTTTTCTACCTGATATTTGTTTCGATCATGGGATGATCTTGCAATCATCTCTGCCAAGAAGCCGGCCAAAAACATTTGGGTGCCAATTACCATCACCACCAACGCAATGTAAAAGAGAGGATTGTCTGCGATCAATCTTGCCCCTGTATCGTAAAATAACTTATCCACTCCCAAATATATCGCCATCATAAAACCAAGCATGAACATAATTGTTCCTAACAAACCAAATAAATGCATT
>NVRZ01000244.1 GCA_002401055.1 Bacteroidota bacterium | reverse complement strand
AAAGTTCTGTATTCACCCAGAAACGCTTAAACAAAGCAGAACCGTTGTAGGAGGAACAAAAACACTCCACATGGATAAGATTGCCGCGCTCAATCCCGATATTATTATTGCCAACAAAGAGGAAAATGATGAGGGACTAATAAAGGAGCTCATGAGCAAATATCAGGTTTGGACAAGTGATATCCACAATCTCGATGACTCACTTGAGATGATAAGTGCATTGGGAAAGATTTGCGATCGAGAAGATAACGCCAGAAAGATCATGACCGAAATTAAAAGGGCATTCCAAAAGCTTGAAATTGCTTCTCTCAAAAGTGATTTAACAGCAGCCTATTTTATTTGGCGCGATCCATATATGGCAGTAGGTGGTCATTCATTTATCTCCCATATGCTTGAACACTGCGGATTAAAGAATATTTTTCAGGACTCTGTTGTTGACTACCCCAAGTATTCAGCAGAAGAGCTTCACTACTACTCTCCTGATCTAGTACTGCTATCTTCTGAACCTTTTCCCTTTAAGGAGAAGCATGTTTCAGAATTTCAAAATCTCTTTCCACACTCCAAAATTATTTTGGTGGACGGCGAATTATTTTCATGGTATGGGTCGAGATTGCAAAAATCTCCTGCCTATTTCAGGCAACTTTTCGAGGATAATTGAGTCTTTATAATAGCACCAAATTATATTTGGTTGCCTATTGACAATGATCACCTTTTTGGTTAGATTTGTAATAGACGTGAATAAGGGCCGTTATATCTGTAATGAAGCGATTTTACCTCAATATTTTCTCATTGTGTTGCATACTGCTGTCTGCAACAGTTTCGCCGCATGTTAGCGCGCAAACCGAAGGCCCCTTTCCAGACGATCCGCCATTAATTAAATTCAATACCCCAGACCCCGAGGCTGCGTTGCTTGGAGAACAAAAAGTAGGCTTGGTTCTCAGTGGCGGCGGAGCAAGAGGCCTTGCGCATATTGGCGTGATAAAAGCTCTAGAGGAATACAACATTCCGATAGATTATATCACTGGCACATCGATGGGTGCAATTATTGGCGGTATGTATGCGGTAGGGTTAACACCAGCCCAGATGGAGTATATGGTTAAGTCTGATGAATTCACCACATTGGCAAAGGGCGGCTTGGACCAGCGGTTCAAGTTTTACTTTAAAAAATCGGATCAAAATGCTTCCTGGATTACGCTGAAAATGGCACAGGATTCTATAGCGAGCACCTCTCTTCCCACCAGCCTGATTAATTCAGTTGCCATTGACTTTATGTTCATGGAGATGTCGGCCAGGGCGGAAGCTGCGGCCAACTATGATTTTGATAATTTGTTTGTTCCATTCAGATGTGTTGCAGCGGATATAGTTTCAAAAAAGCAAGTAATTTTTTCGGAAGGTCATTTGAATGAGGCCATCCGTGCATCTGCGACATTCCCATTTTACCTAAAACCAATAACAGTAAATGGAAAACTCCTGTTCGACGGCGGTATGTACAATAACTTCCCTTCGGATGTAATGCTCGATGAGTTTTATCCAGATTTGATAATCGGAAGCAATGTATCTGGCAGCGTGGCTCCGCCCACTTCGGGAGATGTTATCTCTCAGATAAAAAACATGCTTATTCAAAGGCCTGATGCCGCTGTTATATGTGAGAACGGTATCCTCATAGAGCCCGACAACGATGCTGGGACATTTGCTTTTAGCAATACCCAGGCGATTATCGACTCTGGTTACAGTGCGACCATAGCCAAGATGCCTGAAATATTGAAAACGATAAAACGGCGAGTAAGCGATGAGGAAATGCGCGAAAAAAGAAGGAAATATCAAGACAATTTACCCGAGTTGATTTTTGATAATGTTCACGTATTGGGATTGGATAAGAGTCAGACAAATTATGTAGAGCGAATATTTAAAACCAAAAACTCGGAGCACCAAACTCTTGAAGACATAAAACCAGTTTACTTCCGCGTATTTGAAGACGATAAGATTGGAACCATATTCCCAATTGCTGAATACAATGAAAATACGGGATTGTACGACCTCTACTTGACCATTGAGAAGGCGAAGGAAATTACTATTGATCTGGGTGGAAATATCTCTAACAGGCCCATTAGTGGAGCCTATCTGGGATTGAAGTACAATTACCTGGGATATTTGTCGATGAGTTTCTCGGCAAATGGATACATAGGCAAGTTATATACTTCAGCTCAGGTAAAAAGCAGGATTGACCTACCGATAAAGCTGCCCATCTTTTTAGAACCACACTTCACCTACAATAGATGGGATTATTTTAGAAGCAGCATGGACTTTTTTGATAATGAAACGCCTTCGTATCTGGTTCAGAAAGAAAAATTTGGAGGCTTGGAGTTGGGGTTTCCTGTTAAAAATGAAGGCAGGGTGCGGTTAGGGTCATCTTATGCAAACTTGCGCGATGATTATTATCAGACCAAAGAATTTACAAAGCTCGATACGGCAGACAGAACTGACTTTAACGTATTCACGTCTCATATTGATTATGAACGCAATACTTTGAACAGGAAACAGTATGCAAATGAGGGAAGCTATTTTGCTCTTAAGGCCCGTTATAACGTAGGTGATGAATTTGAAACGCCCGGCACTACCTCAGAGAGCAGGGATCATCTAAATAAATACCATGAGTGGCTGCAATTCAAGTTGGTTTCGGATACATACTATAAAAATAAGGGTACGCTCAGGCTCGGATTTTATTTCGAAATGGTGTTTTCTACGCAAAGCCTGTTCAATAATTATACTGCAAGCATTTTAAGAGCTCCGGCTTTTCAGCCCAACCCGGAAAGCAAGACGCTGTTTTTAGAGTCTTTTAGAGCACACCAATATGCTGCTTTTGGACAGAAAGTTATTTTTAACATTAAGAAAGATATTGACCTCAGGATTGAGGGGTATATTTTTCAGCCATACAAATCAATCATAAAGCAAGACACGACATTTACATTGGGGGATGAGTTTGGTGAGTTCTACACAATTGCCACGGCATCAGTTGTATACCACTCACCTATTGGGCCAATCAGTTTGAGCATGAACTACTATCATAACTCACCCGAAATAGCCCCTGAGGATCATGCGCCACTTACTTTTTTCTTCCACTTCGGATATATTATTTTTAACCGCCGGGCGCTAGATTAAGGGGGCCTCCGAATAAGATGAAGCTAGGGATAACATTAACAAAACATGTTGTTATCCGGAACGGGAAATCTGATAATGCGTACGGCTATTACGCCTGCCTATCCGCAGGCAGGCATATAACAAGTTATGCCCAATGAAAAATATTAATCTGAAATACTAACTATGCACTGTAAAACCAGAAGTATACTTAAAATGAAACGAACAGTATTTGTTATCCTCTCTTTATTATTTATTTCCTTGTTGAAAGGATACTCCTACAACGCCTCGCTGAATAGTAGCTCAGACTTAATTGGGAAAAGAGCACCTGATTTTAGAATGAAAGATATAAATGGAAATCTAATATCTTCAAAGGACACCAAAGGAAAGGTGATTGTCTTGAATTTTTGGTTTGCCGCTTGTAAACCCTGCATCGCTGAAATACCTGAGTTAAATGAAGTTTACAAAAAGTATAAAACGGACACAAATGTGGTTTTCGCTTCTATAACCTTTGATAAATTAGACAGGGTAAATACATTTCTGAAAAAGCACCCTCTTCGGTATCCCGTGGTTGCAGATGCAAAGGACATTTGTGATGTATTTAAGACTACTGGGTACCCTACAAATATTGTTATTGACAAAAAGGGAAACTATTTTGAATATATAACCGGAGGGTATTCACAAATCGGACATCAAATATCAAGTTCTATTCAGAATGCTTTAGATAACAAAAAACCTGTTTTAAACTCAGCTGCAGCTGGTAGCATCACGTTTGACAATAATTCCACATTTAAACTAGAAAGTGGAGACTTAATACTTTATAAAGATGCAATCGTATTATTGAGCAGCCAGAATTATAATATTGAACTAAAAAAAGATGAGAACGATAAAAAATACTTTCTGCTCAAAAAGAAAAAAGCAATTCTGAAAGACGGGAATAATTAGCACAGGTAACTGGGCATAACAATGAACTGTGCTGAAATCCAAGCTATTTTGTCTTTTTTTTAATTCATTCCTGGATTTTTGCTTCTATAGTTTTCATCATAAATTAATCCACTTTGTGATATTGCAAATGCCTGCTTTAAGAGCTTATTACTGACTGCTATCAAAGCCAATTTTTTACTCTTGCCTTTATTCACGATTCTCTGATAGAGATCTGCACAGCCCTTGTTGTGCTTGTAAGCTGTAAACGAACACATAAAAAGCAGGTTTCTCACATCCTTGCTGCCTGATTGCTTAGGCATAATGACATACCTTAAACTAAAACAATTTTAATATGATTAAGATAAATCCGGAGAGTCTGAATATTAGTTCTGATGGAAAATTCATCATTAATGAGGAAAGGCAGAAAAATCGTCAAAGAATGGACGAAATCCATACACATTTGTCAAGCTTAAATTGTGAAGCACATGGAGAGCCTAATTGCGAAATTAATGTTACGCTAATCACCAAGGATAAAAGCATGATATTCTACTTTTCAAATTGTTGCTGTAAGCCGTACACAGAAGAAGTGATTAGTGAAGCCGTTGAGTGGTCGATTGAAGCTAATTCTAAAATCATTTGTTATGATGATAATAAATGGAACATTTAGATTGAAGAGTATAAATGCGGAATCCTATTTACAAGGCTTAACTCAAATCAGAATCTCTTCTCCCTGCGCTAGACAGACTCATAAGCTGGTCGCGAAAGAAGAACGTGTCCTTCATCGTGAAACTGTAGGTACTCAGAGCGTAATTAGGATCAGTTGGGGCGGATAATGTGAAATTCGGATTAGGCGTGACTTAGTAGTGGCAGTCTACAGTTACACAACAAAGGCTATAAGCAATGCGGGGAATCTCGGTTAATAATGTTTGGTAGCCCAACTCCCCACAACAATGGTTATGACGCCAAGCGGCCTGCCTACCGGTAGGCAGGCCGCAGAATACTTATCAAAAGGGTTGTGTATCTTGTCTGCAGCAAAAACAATACCCGCCCGAGGTAGGGCAAACGGCACAGCTCATATCCAGGCCGTTAACACATATTAAAAGAAGATAGAGACCATCAAAAAGAGTCTTGGTGTAAGTCAACATGATAAAACATTCACTAAAAAGAGCATATTATGAAACAGATTAATTGCGCAGAACTTAAAAAGAAAGTTGA
>NVRZ01000243.1 GCA_002401055.1 Bacteroidota bacterium | reverse complement strand
GATATTACAGCTGGTAGCGTACTGCTTACAATTACTACCAATGACCCAGACGGGGCCGGGCCTTGTCTGGCGGCTACCGATGATATGACTCTTACCATTAACCCAATAGCAACATCCAATGCGAATATTGATGATACTGTTTGTGCAGGAAGCTCTTACACACTTAACGGAATCATTGGCGGATCTGCAACCACGTCATTGTGGTCAAGTTCTGGAACAGGTTTTTTCGATGACGCATCGCAGTTGGCGGCTACTTATACTCCATCACCTGTAGATAGCTCCGCGGGATCAGTGGTACTTACATTAACATCTGATGATCCTGATGGTGCGGGACCCTGTGGCCAGGCGGTAGATGCAATGCTACTTACCTTGAACACGGTTGCAATAGTTAGTGCAGGTAACGACACTGTTATTTGTGAAGGATTCAGTTATACGCTAGACGGTACCGTTGGTGGAAGTGCTGCTACGGTTACTTGGATGACCACTGGATCCGGAACTTTTGACAATGTCGCCTTGTTATCAGCTACCTATTCTCCTTCAGCGGCTGACATTTCTGCGGGAATAGTAACCTTAGGAATTACAACTGACGATCCAACAGGACCTTGTCTTTCGGTATCCGATTCAATGGTGATAATAATTGATCCAGCTGTGATCGTAAACGCAAATGTAAATGATACATTATGCCAAGGATCATCCTATACATTATCAGGCGTTATTGGTGGTTCTGCACTAAGCGCTTATTGGGTGACAAGTGGCACAGGGACATTTGATGATACAACCTTATTGGCTGCAATTTATACACCATCACAAGCGGACGACACGTCAGGAGCAGTTACATTAACCCTTACCACTAACAATCCAGCAGGTCCATGTAATGCAATATCTGATCCTATGGTGCTGACCATTAATCCAATTCCTACTGTAGACGCCGGGCCTGTTGACACACTTTGTGAAGGAAACTCCTACGTTTTGTCTGGTGTTATGGGAGGAAGCACAAGCGGAATAACATGGACCACAACCACAGGTGGAGTTTTTGACAATGCAACTCTTCTAAATGCCAGCTATACACCTTCGGTATTAGATATTACCGCTGGTACAGTAATTCTATTTATTGCGAGCAATGACCCCGACGGATCGGGTCCATGCATTATCGTGACTGACTCAGTTCAGCTAGGTATTAACCCCACTGCAATCGTTAATGCTGGCCCCGACGATACTATTTGTGCGACTAGTTCATATTTGATTCCTGCAACTATTGGTGGAGCCACTAGCACTATTGTTTGGACAAGTTCTGGTACAGGATCATTCGATGATGCGGCTTTGGTTACAGCAACTTACACTCCGTCAGCCGCAGACACTGTTTTTGGTAGCGTTGTGCTTACCATAACTTCAGATGATCCAGATGCCGCTGGCCCATGTACCGCAGTAATAGATGTGATGGTATTAAACATTACGAAAGAAATTAAAGTAGTAGCAGGTGCAGATTTGACTATTTGCGCCAATAATCCTAGCATCTCGCTTGGAGGTAGTGTAAGTAACGGAAGTACAACTGGAGTCTGGAGCACATCTGGGTCTGGAGCGTTCGCCCCGTCTAATAATGACCTCAATGCAGTTTATACAGCAAGTGATGCGGATACTGCGGCGAGCGGAGTTACCTTGTACTTAACTTCTAGTAACAATGGACCGTGCATTCCTGTAGTTGACAGCTTAACGATAACAATTGATCCAGGAATTTATGTTAACGCAGGACCAGATGACACGGTATGTGTTAACAATGCAACGGTATCATTGTCTGGCTCGGTATGGGGTGGCACAACTACAACAGGAGTCTGGACCACATCAGGAACTGGTTCATTTGACGACAGTTCATTGTTCAATGCCATTTACTCACCATCTGTGGCTGACACCTTAGCGGGATCTGTGGTGCTTACACTTACATCAACGAATAATGTTCTTTGTATCGCGGTAGCAGACAGTATGATAGCCACATTTAGCCCAGGAATATTTGTAGATGCTGGAACAGCCCAAACTGTTTGTGCCAATAATTCCAGTGTTAATCTTGCCGGCCTGGTAAATGGAGCTACAACTTTAACAGGCGTATGGACAACTGCGGGTACTGGAACGTTTAGTGATTCTTCACTATTAAATGGGGTGTATTTTCCAAGTCCTGCAGACACGGTCGCCACGTCGGTTGTGTTGACACTTACCTCTACAAATAATCTCAATTGCAATCCTGTAGCAGATACGATGGTTATAAGTATAGGACCAGGGGTATATGTAACAGCAGGCGCAGACACAACGGTTTGTGCGAATAATGACTCCGTATTTCTAAACGGAAATGTTTGGGGAGGAACCACAACTACAGGAATTTGGACAAGCTCGGGTACAGGAGCATTCTTGCCAGATTCACTTGAACTCAACGCGACCTATATACCTAGCGACTCAGATACAACGGTTGGTGTAATAACGCTAACATTAACCTCCACAAACAATCTGCTTTGCAACCCAGTATCTGATGACATGGTGTTAACTATTACGCCTGCTCCATTCGTTGATGCAGGTGCTGATCGCTTTGCTTGTACGAGCAGTCCAACGGTTACTTTAGCTGGTATAATAACTGGCGCCACTTCAACAGGCTTTTGGATAACTTTGGGTACCGGAGCTTTTAACGATTCATCTTTGCTTGGTGCTGATTACACTCCATCGGCAGCGGATATTGTAGCTGGCCAGGTCACATTGGTTCTGGAACCAACTAGCATAGGACTATGTTTAATGGTTAGAGATTCAATGCAAATCGTTATTACTTCAACGCCAGTTGTTGTAGCTGGTAATGATACCACCATATGTGACGGAGATCCTGTTTTCCTTCAGGGCTCTGTAATGGGAGGCGCAGGTACAGGATTATGGACAACTAGTGGAAATGGAACATTTTCACCGGATTCTGTCACTCTTGTTGGAACATATTTTTCGGGACCAGCAGATGCGGCTGCAGGTTTTGCTTATCTGAAGCTGGAATCAACCAATGCACCTGGTTGTCCAATTATTGAGGATTCAATATTGGTAACCATAACTCCCGCTATCGTTGTTAACGCAGGACCTGATGATTCAGTTTGTGCCAATAATGATACAGTAATACTCGCAGCCTCTATTACTGGATCTACAACTACTGGGATATGGAGTACCAGTGGAACTGGTGTTTTCTTCCCTGACTCATCAGAATCTTCGATCTACTATTTACCAAGTGATTCTGACACTGTTCTGATAAATATTATAATTACACTTACCTCGACCAACAATGGAAACTGCCAGGCATCTAGTGACAGTGCTAGAATAACTATAACCACTCCTCCCGGGGTCGATGCAGGTCCTGATCTTCTTGTCTGTAAAGGAGACAATGTTTTCCTTAGCTCAACTATACAGGGCAGTGCGGGTTCAGTACTTTGGTCGACAAATGGAAGCGGTAGCTTTGATGATTCCACTTTAGCGAATCCAATATATTTTCCAAGTACCCCAGACACAACGGGAGGCATTATTGAAATGTACTTAGCCTCTACAAATAATGGAGATTGTTCCCCCGCATTTGATACTGTATTAGTTACGTTTGGATCTCCAACATTGGTAACAGTTACCGCTGATACAACAGTATGTGCTAATAATGATACTGTCTTCCTGTTTGGAACCGTAATAGGTGCATCAAGTACAGGACAGTGGTCCACCTCGGGATCCGGCACCTTTCTTCCAACGGATTCAGATTTAACTGGGATTTACATTCCGAGTGCCGCGGATGATACAACTGGGTCGGTAATCTTAACTTTAAATGCTACCAACTCTTGCCTTGCATTTGGAACCAGAACAGTTACAATAACTCCAGCTCCATTAGCTAACGCTGGAAATGATACCATTGTTTGTGCATCAGATACTTCCGAGGCGATCTCTGGGTCAGTAACTGCCGGATCTAGCACAGGAATTTGGAGTACGCTAGGATCAGGATCTTTTTTCCCTAATAATTCTTTATCTGCAAGCTATTATAGATTCAGTATAGCGGACAGTACGGCAGGCAGTGTTACTCTTGTTCTTACATCTACCGCAAACGGAAACTGCGTAGCCGAAACCGATACTGCTATAATCTCTATGACCACCATCCCAGTTGTTGATGCGGGTAATGATCTCACATTTTGTGCAAATAATGCCTTTGCGCCATTGTTTGGAGTGGTAACAGGCGGTTCAGCGACAGGAATTTGGTCCACGTTAGGTTCGGGTACCTTTTCTCCAGATAACGTCACATTAAATGGGTTTTATACACCAAGCTCTGCAGATACCAGTGCTGGTTTTGCAGAATTGATTCTTACATCAACAAATTCCTGTGTAAATAATCAGGATACAGTGGTGTATTTCTATACTGCAGCTCCACAAGATAGCGCTGGGCCTGACGCTACCGTTTGTGCGAATAATCCGAATATAGTATTGGATGGTATGGTGTGGGCAAGTTCCTCTACTGGCGAATGGTTTACTTCAGGATCTGGAATATTCACACCCAACAACACAACTTTAAATGCGACATACAATCCAGATTCGAATGATATTAATGCTGGAGGCGTTATACTAAACCTCGCCTCTACGAATAATGGAACTTGTTTCCCAGCAAACGATTCCATGAATCTCACCATTACCGCCGCCCCAGTTGTTGATGCGGGACTAGATGAATTCGTTTGTAATGGGGACGACATATTTTTGAATGGAATAATTACAGGGCCCACTTCTACTGGAATTTGGTCGGCAACCGGATCCGGAACATTTGATGACCCTACCCTACTCAATGCAACTTACACACCAAGTGGTACAGACACCATGGCAGGTAGCGTTACTTTTATTTTATCGTCAACAAACAATGGTAATTGTATTTCAGAGACTGACCTAGTAACCTTTACTTTAACCACAAGACCTGCCGTTTTTGCAGGAGCTGATGATTCTGTGTGCGCCAACAGTCCAATCTACGCGCTTAGTGGAAGTGTGGTGAATGGCCCTGGAACAGGAATTTGGTCAACTTCGGGAACTGGTTCATTTGGTGATGATTCAAATTTGGTAACCACATATACTCCTTCCCAAGCGGACATAGATTCAGGAGGTGTATTTATTATGCTATCCTCTACAAATACATGTCTTGTTACAGATTCAATGACCCTCAGCATAGGACCTGCACCACTGGTCGATGCAGGGGTAGACCAGGTTTATTGTATTAATAGTCCATTGGTAGTGCTCAACGGTTCGATATCTGGAGG
>NVRZ01000242.1 GCA_002401055.1 Bacteroidota bacterium | reverse complement strand
GCTGCTAATATTTGGTACTGAATAAGTCAAACTACCAGTAAAACTGTAGGTGGTGTCGTTGTTCACATCGTTATTGCTAGAGAGTCTTACCGCAACAGTATATTTAGGATGTTGTGTTTGTGACGTAATTTCCACACTAAAATCCGAAGTGCTTGTAGTTCCCTGAAAATCAGGTGCCGGAGGCATTAAGGCTATCATAGTCGCTCCAAAGGCATTGATCACTGCATTTCTCTTTAAATAATTAAAATCAACAAAAAAGCTATCTATTTCACCATCCAAATCTGTATCAATACCAAGTATGTCGGAAGTAGTATGCTGTCTGTCAGTATAGTTAGGGTCAGAAACTCCGGCATCTCCATGTTCATTTGCGGAACAGAATCTTATAGCCGTGTACCCGTCTTGCCTAAACGGAATATGATCCCCTCCTCTACCCGTTCTATCTTCCTGATTCATAATCTCAATATCCATCCACACATCCATAATAGGTTGTAGCTTTTGCTCAAATAAGTGCTTCACGTATTGTGCATAACCGCGACTGGCTCCGGTAGCTGAAAAGATTCGTACGTGTGTGCTGTCAATGTGGTTTTCCGAAGGGCAACTCGGCGGTGAAGATGTATTTCCGCATGTTATTCCACCAATTACATCATTATTTTGAACTGCATTTATCAATATGTTGTTGTCAACACAGTATTGAGAGAATGCATTTGCTCCGTAGAGCCCTTGCTCTTCTGCAATGGTAAGCATGAAGACAATGGAATGCTTAAAGGTAAATTGACTCATTACGCGCGCCAGCTCTAGCACCAGAGCCGATCCGCTGGCGTTGTCCTCAATACCATGCGCCTGACAGGTAATATCGCAGCCATCTTCACAACGACTGTCTATATGAGCTTCAAGAATTAATACCGATTTATCTAAAGTGTCAGAACCAGGGAGTATTGTAAATATATTGCGATGCTGGCTCATTCCACAAATAACCTGATCAAATTGTAAATAAGATGTGATTAGACGATCTTCACTTGCAGCACTAAAACCCCGAAACTTGTTATATGCCCATCTTCTGGCAGCTCCAATACCAGTCGTTGTCGAAAGCGTGTCTGAACCTGAATTTCGATTGTAAAACGTTCCAAGCTTTATAAGATAGCTGTGCAACGAGTCAGTGGAAATATTTGACATTACTTCACACACAATTTGATCGAGGTCATCGATAACTTGTGTGGCTGAATAATTGGCCGGATCATAGTTTCCTTTCAGGATTAGATCCGCTTCAGCGTTGGTAACGAAAATATTGGACGGAATCTGCGCAAAAGTGAAGCTCATGATCAAGCTCAGCGACAGAATTAGCATTTGAACATGCTTCATAACTAAAGTATTTGGTTACCTAAAGTTAACTCTTATTCTCAAAGAACTCAATAATAGCGTCGTATACCAGGTTAAGATCTTCCTCAGATATTACGTAAGGAGGTAGAATATATATGATATTACCCAGCGGACGAAGGATGATTCTTTTGGCTATGAAATAATCATAAATAGAATCACGGATATTGCTAAAATATGAGGTGCCCTCATCAGTGTTTAATTCAATTGCTATTATCGTACCTCTGCATCTGACATCTTTAATACTATCAAACCCTTCCAAGCGCTTGGCAAAATTTAGGTGCTGAATACCTATTCTTTCCACAGCAATCCAGGTTTCCTTTTCATCATATATGTCCAGACTGGCACAAGCGGCTGAACAGGCCACTGGGTTGGCAGTATAAGAATGGCCATGAAAGAATGTTTTCAGCTTGTCATCAGCATAGAAGGCATCATACATGGCCGCGGAACTAGAAGTCGCACCAAGCGCCATGGTCCCTCCTGTAATACCCTTTGACATGCAAAGAATATCCGGATCGATACTCATGTATTCAGAAGCAAAGAACTTCCCTGTACGTCCAAAACCGGTCATTACCTCATCGGCTATTGTCAGGATACTATTTGAACGGCATATCTTCAGGAGATCATCAAGTGCTTCTGGCTCATACATTATCATACCGCTGGCACCCTGAATGAGTGGTTCGTAGATAAACGCAGCGATATTGTCTTTTTGCTTCTCAATTATTTCGTTCAATTGACTTAGCGAAACTTCTTCCTTTCCTGAAACAGGTACGTCAATAAAATCCACGTCAAATAACAACGATTCAAAGGGAGCTACAAAAGCACCTCTGCCAGATATAGACATAGCACCAAATGTATCACCGTGATAGGAACCATTAAAAGCAATTATTTTGTTCTTTTTTATCCCCTTGTTACTCCAATATTGCAGTGTCATCTTGATTGCTACTTCAACAGCCGTAGATCCATTATCGGACAAAAATATTCTAGCTTGATTTTTTGGCAATACCTTTAATAGGCGCTCTGCCAACTCCACAGCTTTTGGATGTGTAAATCCTGCAAATAATACGTGCTCCAGAGTTTTCAGCTGTTCTGCTACCTTCTCAGCAATATGTGGATTGGAATGCCCTACCGTGTTGACCCACCATGAGGAGATTGCGTCCAAATAACCATTGCCATCTTCATCGTATAGCCATGCCCCTTCACCGCGTACAATTCCGATCGGCGCCTTGGCCGTTTTCATTTGGGTGTAGGGATGCCAAAGCACCTTGAGGTCTCTATCTGATAAACTCATAGATTTACAAATTGGGCAGCGTATTTGGAAACCATATCAGAATCCACTTGCTTCTCCCTGCTGATGCGCCCCAATAGCTTAGCACCTGAATACTCGAGTATGACTGATTCGGTCTTCTCATTAACATCGCCGTTAAATATAACCCCAGCTATCCGGACGCCTCTGCTCTTGAGCACTTCCAGCGTGAGCAAGCTGTGGTTTATGCTTCCCAGATAGTTTTCTGATACAACAATGGCCTCAGCATCCAAATGAACAATTAAATCTAAGATTAGAGCATTGTTGTTAATAGGCACCATCAAACCGCCAGCTCCTTCTATAATCAACGTGTTGTTGATATCAGGTAACACTATTGACTCAATATTTATTTCAATATTTTCAAGCTTGGCAGCCGCATGTGGTGACATATATCCTTTTAAGCGATAAGACTCCTGATGAATCACAGTTTTATTGTTGCTAATCCAATCAAGTACGCGCATTGAATCGGTGCTCTCCAATTCGCCACACTGTATAGGCTTCCAATAGTCTGCCTCTAGTGCTTCTGATAGAATAGCTGAAACAACTGTTTTTCCAATATCAGTACCTATTCCTGTAACAAACAATCGCCTCATAAGTGCTTTATTAGTAATTCTGCCAACTGCCCAACTTCAGTTTTGCTGTTAAAAGTATGCAAACATATCCTCAATCGCTCGGTGCCCATTGGAACCGTAGGACTAAGAATGGCTCGCACATCAAAGCCGTCTTTTTGAACGGATTTCGCAAGTGATTTTGTCCGCATTGAATCCCCAATATTTATGGATATAATCGGGCTAAATACATCGAAAGATGGAGACGAAACAACCTGTTGTATCTTAGTTTTAAATAAAACCTGTAACTCACTGGTTATTAACTTTTTATAATTTATTTTTGACATTGTGTCATATGCGTTTTTTATCCAAACAAGGCTGTGCTTTGGCAAGGCAGTTGTATAGACAAATGAGCGTGCAAAATTCATCAAATAGTCGCGCAAATTAGATGAACCCAAAACAACCGCTCCATGCCCTCCAATTGCTTTTCCAAATGTGTGAACTCTCGCAAAAACCTGGCTTTGCAAATCCAACTCCACTACCCTCCCCTCGCCCTTCATTCCAAAAACACCAGTCGCATGGGCCTCGTCAACAATTAAGTGCGCCTTATATTTTTTACACAAAAAACAGATTTCTTTTAAGGGCGCTAGATCGCCGTCCATTGAATATACGGACTCAACAACTACAAATATTGCATTCTCAGCGCGTTTAAGTTGCGTTTCCAGATGGGAGAGGTCATTGTGCTTAAATGCATATGATTTCGTTAACCCCAGGCGAATACCGTCTCTTACGGAGGCATGTACGAGCTCATCATGTATAATTGTATCGTTTCTACCAGGTATAGCAGAGATAAGACCCAAGTTGGCGTCGTATCCCGAATTAAAGATCAATCCCGCTTCTGCTTGATGATATTCAGCCAGAAACACCTCAAGGTCCTCAGCGTACTGTGAATTACCCGTAATCAAGCGGGACCCTGTGGACCCGCCTGCCTTCAATTCCTTTTTCAACTCTGCACTTACTTTATCCATTAACTCTTTGGATCGAGCAAAGCCCAAGTAATCGTTTGAACAGAAATCTATTAAATCGCTCTCCGCCGAAAGCTGACGAAGCAAACCTTTGGATTCACGTAATTCTAATTTGGACGAGAGTCTTTCGTCAGTTGTGGACATTATACACTAATTCAAGTTAACCCCAAGAGAAAGTTCAACAACAAAATTCCTGCGATAATCGTAATCATAGGTAGTGTTGGTTCTGGATTTTTCAGGTAAATAAGGATTATCCGTTATATACTGTTTAATTGAAAAGTCTCCAATCAATATTGGTATACCCAGTGTAATATAAACTCTTTCATTGAAGTGATATGTGATTCCCCCTACTACAGAAAGCATTGCCCCAATTTTCCGAATTGAAGTCGTAAAAGTATATAACGTGTGTGGCTCCGTCTTACTGAAAAAGGCATACCCGATCACATACCCACCCAAAAATGGTCTAAAGCCATATTTCTTTCTCTTGAGAAATATGAAATCAAACTCATAACGTTGAGAGATATCAAAGGCTCTGTATCGCTCTCCTTTAACAACCACCGTTTTTGATATGGTATCATAAACTTCCGTTGTTTTGTTATTCTCATGGACATAATCTGTTCGTACCCATTCCACTCGCTGCACATTTCCATTTTTAGTGTCAAAGCGCATGACCGGATTAAACACCATATAAAACTCTTCGGAAGATGATCTACTGGTCAACCTTGAGGAAGGAACATATGTTGAAGACTCGTGTTTAAAGTACCCGATCGTAGTACCAAGCTGTATACTAATCCTTCTTTTACTCAGACTATCGCTCTGACCTTTACTGAAGTGGGTGAATAAAAGAACAATTATAAAACTATATGCGAGTCTCAGTGTGAATGGAAGAAATCCCATACTCAAAATCTTAGCTTTAAGGTTTAAACAGCCTCAGGCTTCGCTGTATTTCTCTTCCTCGCCTTTTTAGGTACAAGTCCCAACACTTTGAACAATTCCATATCCTCATTAAAGTCAGGATTGGGTGTAGTGAGCAGTTTGTCACCGGCAAAA
>NVRZ01000241.1 GCA_002401055.1 Bacteroidota bacterium | reverse complement strand
CAATGCGCCTTTATCTTTGCATAATTTATGAATCCTTTTGTCCATTTCAACGCTGATGATATTTGCTAGAACAGGACTTGTCGGGAATCCCTGCACCAATTTCTCTTCCAGGGTACAAATTCTAGATAGTTGAATCGCAATATCCTCTTTGAATCCTAATGAAACAAATGCATCCTTAACGGAATCAATTTTTAGCGATTCAAAGAAATTCTTGATGTCTAATTTAAGTAGATGCTTTTGCCCAAGGTGAACAATAGCATTTGATCGAGTACTTCTATTCGATACAAACCCATGCACACAGTCCTCTGGCTTATATAATTCTGTGAGATTAAACTTCAGGACTTTCAATATATCAAATGTGAATTGATCCCATGGTTTATACACAATTCGGTAACCTAGACTTTTGTTCCTTTTGGGAATGTAAAACCTTTCAAATACGGTTATTTTGTCCCGGTCAGCGCTCGGCGCTTTGATGTTCTCCTTATTCTGCCAATCAATTATATTTTGGTTACCATTGACAAATCTGTCTAGTTGATCTGTCGAAGTTCGTAGGTAGGAGCTTAGAAGTTCGCTGTTTGCTATGTCTGAAGGCTTATACATAAAAATGAGTTGCTCAATTAAGTAAGGTGAACTTGTGATCTAATTTTCAGTCGAATGCGACTCGCATTCAAATATTTACTGTCCTTGAGCAACTCAATATTTATTAACGTCAATCCTCGTTTTAGAATCATAGAATAAATCTTGATCCATTTTGTAAACCATCGCAATTTTAGGTTCAATAATCTTGAAATTTTCCACCATTCGCTGTTCAACCTTAGAGTGTTCGAAAAACTGCACAAATAGAAAGTTAAGATAGTCAATAATTGCCAAATTTGAATCCTCCTTGCTATGTACCTCTACCTGATATGATAATTTAGTCCCGTAGTATTTTTGGATCTTGCCATCAACCTTGGCAATTACCTCTTCCACATTGGTGACCCATTTACTTAGCTTACTACCATATTCTTCGAAAATGATCGTGTTGTGGTCATGTCTCGTTTTTGTTAATCTGTCGGTCATCAACTTCTCAATACACAGGTTGTAAATCTGATTTGCGTCCAATCCTTGATCAATAAGTTTCTTAAAAAAGCTTGAATTCTTGCTCAGTAAAAGAATGTAGGATCGAATATTTAAAGTCGAAATTAGATTAAAAAATCTTGCCCTAATATCAAAGTGATTCTCACTGGCATGAAAGCCTTGTTCTATAAATTTTTCTCTTTCAAATGCAAAGTAGGGGCTATTAATAATTTCTTCTTTTAAAGATTCAATCTTAGTCTTTATCTGGTCGGGTGAATCTGTCTTGTAGCAACCTAAAATAAAGAATTTGGAATTAGACTTTATTCCGCCTGCTTCGTCGATATAGTAGTAAGTATTTTTCAAGTTGTAATTGCAATTTAAGGTTTCATTTTTCAGATGCTGTTATCGTAGTTGGAAAATACGAAATAAGGCAATGGAGGTTTGGGTGGGGAAGCTATTCCTTAGCTTTAGCTTGACTCTATCACCTTACATAAGTTGTTTTCTAAATCTGACTCGACCTTTTTAAACTTAATACTCTTTGTTAGTGTACCATCATTGTAGAGGACATCGATTCTCTCATTCCTTCCGAATTTTGTTCTCTTAAGTATTTTAGGAGCTTGTTCTTCCTTCACTGGTGAGAAATCGAAGGGCATGTTCTTTGGTAAATCAGGATCATTATTTCTGGTTTGCTTTCCTCCACTCGTCTGCATTGAGCGTAAAAAATCAAAAAACTCATCGGTTTTATCCTTGTACAGGATTTTACCGTTGTCGAAATCAAATACGTTTGTTACGAACGATGCTATCAGGTTATCAGTGGTTAATTCATCTGAACTAGGGTCAATTTTATCAAACTCATCAAGAATAAACCTGGTTTCCACTGCTTCCAGATCGTATTTCTCAAAAATTAAATCATTTCGAATAGCAACGTTATAGCCGAACTTCTTTTTCTGAACACTTGGATATACAACTGCCTCTATATTTAAATCGGACGCGATTGGATAAAACAACTGGTCTGAAGACAAAAGAGCACTGAAAAGGTAATCCTTTGGTCTATCCATTGACACCACTATGCTATACACATCCACAAAAAAGTCATCTAGCAAATCATGGATTTCCTGCAACTCGTTAGACACATCTGGATCTAATCTCTTCTCCGAACTAATTACAGTGCAATTTAACTTTGCACCCTCCTTTAATCTAAAATGTGATATGGTTATAACGTCTCCGTTTTTAGGTTTAGTCTCCCAATAGGCTAAGGATTCGTTAATGGCACAGTACAATACCTGTTGATCCAGAATATTGCATCTACCATAATTGCAGTACTCAGGCGGAGGAGCTAATAATTGATCTATCTCAGTTAGATAGCTCAATTCCTTCCCCTGAGCCTTCAGAATTCGATTGTTATTCGAAATTCGAATAAGCTTTTCAGGAGGAGTGCGCAGTTCTTTAACCGGTTTGAGATTAAAAAATGTCTTTATGCTTTGTTGTAGATTCTCAAACTCATCATCTGATAAGTCTTGAATCTTACCTAAAAACGATCGATAATAATCAAGCTTCTTCTTGACCTCTTCTGGGGTAAATAGCTTTAGAACCTCAGTGTTGTACTTGTTATTGGCAACTTTATCAATCATAATAGATTATCGGAGTTCCAGTGTAAGACCTGCCATCCTCTTTGACAGAAACATGTTATCTCAAAGATACGTTTTGAAAGGACGATGTTAAGCGGCCAATAGTTTAGCCAACTTCCCCATAGACTCTTCCAGGTTCTTGTTAACCGAGTGAGTATATATCTCAGTTATCTGTACAGAACCATGCCCTAGTAATACTCGGACAAGTTATAACACTTAAAGGCATACCCACCATCACTTGCAGGTCTGAGCACAACTTCAATATAGTAAGGTATGTCAAGTGTAGTGCCTATATAATCCTCTATATCAATCTGAACTATTTCTTTATCCTGAAGTATGGTCTGGGCATTAATCTCTATGCCGATTTGGTCAGAGAGTGGCTTATTGGTTAGGTCAAGCAAGTCAAATAGTTCGGCATAAAAACAGAAGATATTGGTGTAGGTAGGTTCGGACTGATCATCTCCTTTGAGTATAATTGCACAGGCAATTGTTACGTAGGTCTTCTCCACTACGCAAATGGAAGCTATCTCCAAGTACTTGGCTCTCATGTTACGCCCTCAGTAGCTCTGATAAATTGCCCATAGACTGTACTAACTTCTCATTCACAGAGTGAGTATATATCTCTGTAATCTGTACTGACCCATGTCCTAGTAACGATTTTAGATCATGCATATGGGTGTTGGCTTGCACATGGAGAGTGGCGAAGGTGTGTCTGGCGCAGTGGAACGATATCCGCTTATCAATTCTCGCTATTGAAATAAGCTCTTTAAGGTATCGGTTAGTCGTTTGGTTGGTTAAGGCGTAAAAGACCGTGTCCGTTAGCCTTTAATATGTTAACGATAGATATTTTTCTATTAACTTGCTTGCGGGATTAACGGGATGGCGATCTACCAATCTGCGGTGCCTACGGCCTTATTTATTCCCGGCATTGTCTGTTTTAAATCCAATCCTTTTGCGCTCGCTTTGTTCTTTTTGCTGTGTATCCTTTTGCATCAGGAAGTTTATGGCTTCATACACGTCTTTAAATTGCTTGTTGTACTTGCTTTCCATTTCCTTTAATTTGTCGGCAAGCTCCGTGTAATTCAAAGCAAATTTTTTCAGCGCAATGAACGCTCTTACTATGGCAACGGCGGTTTTCCGGGCTTTTTTGCTTTTCAGTACATTGGCAAGCATCGTTACTCCATGTTCGGTAAATGCCGATGGCAGGGCCGTTTTCGGTCGTTTGGCCGGGTATGTCATCACAAATTGTGATGAGATGGTTTCTACTTCCTTTCTTGTAAGCTGAAACATAAAATCATCTGGAAAAATATCCATGTTCCGTTTTACGGCCTGGTTCAAAACCCGTGTTTCCACTTCGTAGAGTTCTGCAATCCTGACATTAAGTTTCTTTCATTTGCGATGACTCTCACTCGTATAGGTCACATTATCGACCCTTTAAAGCCGAGCATTTTTCCTAATTTTGAAAATCCTGTTCCAAATACAGCCTTGAAGCGGATTTTATGATAAAAAAGTATTTTTTCATTGATGAATCTGGCACCCCTGATTTTTATGGGTCTGGAAAGAAGTTGTTGCTTGGTCGGGATGGAAAGCCGGATGTTTTCGGCATGGGTATGGTGAGAACCTATAATCGAAAAAGATTGCGAAGAAAAGTATGAGCTTTTCAAAGTAAGATTTTGGCTGACCCTATGTATAATTCCATACCTTCTTTAAACAAGAAAGAAGGGTGGTATCTACATGCTAAGGACGACCATCCTGAGGTTCGTGCGAAGTTTTTTGAATTGCTTAGAGAGATGAAGGGGTTTAAGGTCTACATGGTTATTGGTCGCAAGCACCTCGAAATCTTTAATAAGAAGCACAATAATAATGCTTCAGAGTTCTACTTTGACGTGTTACACCACCTGCTGAAGAACCGTATGCACTTGGAATCTGAATCATACATGCTCTATTTGGCGCAACGAGAGAAGTCAACATTACCAAAATTTACTGGTTCTATCGAAAAAGCTTTAGAGAAGCAGGCAGTTGACGCAAAATTGACATACAAATACGTAATCGTCAAGAGCAGTGAGTTTCCTGAGTTAAGTGTAGTTGACTACATGTTATGGGCTTTGATGCGGTACATCGTAAAGGGAGAGGCTCGGTTTTATGAGGCTCTCAAGGATAAGTATGGTCTTATCATAGACCTCTACGACAGAGATAACTATGAAGACAGGAAGAACTACTATTGGTCAGATAATAGATTCGCAAAGGAGAAAGCAAGTAGTTTTGAGCCCTAAAAAGAAAAGCCATCAAGGGATGGCTTTAAAACAAAACCAAAGTATTCTCTTGCACCCGTGCCATTACTGGCAACCACCGCATGTAGCGAATTATGGTAACAAGACAACAACTTTGGTTGTATTGTATAACGGCTAAAGTAACCGTTTTGTTTCAGTATTGAAAGAACGTGGTTTTGAATACTTATGCAAAAGTTGACTTTTTTCAACATGTTATCAACATTCTAGATATTAATGTATTGTTAACAATTTTCCTGCCACTTATCTGGTGTGCTGTCCTTTTCACGTTTTTCAGGGCAATGTACCGCTTTTGGGGCTCAAATTTTGACATATTATACCATTTCTTCTCAGGTGGTACGTATTTACCCTCAATCTAGACTCCTTGTTGTGTCAAAGTGTCTGATTTATCACATTTTCTTTC
>NVRZ01000240.1 GCA_002401055.1 Bacteroidota bacterium | reverse complement strand
GATCTTTAACGTAGCACTTCCTCCGCTGGTAAAACTGGTATTTGTAACTAATATGTCTCCCTTGGCGTTGATCGTGCCGGTGAAAATCCTGGCAAAACCTGCACCGCTTATTGTCAATGTACCTTCAGCGGTCAGCTCCGTTCCTGAAGCAATGGTAAAATTTGTATTAACTGCCGCATTGAACTCTACATTATGCAATGTATGGGAGCCGGTGATGGTGTTACCGGAATTTAAAAACAAGGTAGAATTATTGGTTAAAGCATCGATGATTCCCTGGGTATAGGCCCAGTTTGTCCCGGCTGTAATAATGCCTGACAAGGTCAGCGTTCCGCTGGGCTTATCTATATTGATGAAGGGAAGTCGCCCCTGGCCTGCTGTGCCGCTATTGGAAAACAGCTGGTCTGCTGTTCCATCGATCTTTAACGTAGCACTTCCTCCGCTGGTAAAACTGGTATTTGTAACTAATATGTCTCCCTGGGCGTTGATTGTTCCTGTTAAAATCCTGGCAAAACCCGCACCGCTTATTGTCAATGTGCCTTCAATGGTTAGCTCCGTTCCTGAAGCAATGGTAAAATTAGAATTAACTGCGGCATTGAACTCTACATTATGTACCGCATGAGAGCCGGTTATGGTACTACCATTTGTAAATTTGACAGTACCACTATTATGAAAGAAACTACCACTTGAAACAGTGTAGGTTCCCTTAATAAGTAAAACTGTGCTTGTACTGGTAAAAGATGTGCCTGATAGAGTAAAATTGCTATTAACTGTTATGTCCGCAGTGCCTCCGGTAAATATTCCCCCTGAAAAACTTGCCCCTGACAAGCGAATGAGCATAGTATTGGCCCCTTGTGTAATAGTGCCCGTCGTGTATCCTGCCTGAATATCTATCCCAGCGACATCAACATTGATATTAATGTTACAATCTCCCAAGCCACCACCATCAAAGATGACAATATCAGAAGGACCGGGAACTGTATTGGTCGACCAGTTTGCTGGGACACTCCAATCTCCTGGTCCGGATGCGATCCAAAAGATGTTGGTTGCGTTAGTTACTTGAGTTACTAAAAGCATTACTATGAGCAAGCAGCTGCGACAGATTTTTTGTTTTGTTTTCATAGGGATTTGAATTAAAAATATTGGAAGTAAAAAAGGGGTGTAAATATACAAAGATATCCCCTAATATATCGTCAATGTGACAACCGAATGGAGGGGCAACTGGAAACATATTGACGATATTTTTGTTGCTATGGCGAGCGTTTGATAATAGATTCTCTCAAACAAAATTCGAACCGTGTACTTCTTAATTACACCAGATGAATTCTTGCAAATGGAGACATTTTAGTCCCTTCAGATTTTTAGAAAGAAAAATGTCTGAAACCGCTGGTAATCAGTGGCTTGGGGAGTTTGGTGGGCGATGAGGGATTCGAACCTCAGCTCTTGAGTATAAGATAGATGCTCTATCATTACTCAAATGAGCACTAATGAGTATTAAAAGTGTGGGACACATGTGGTACAAATAACCATATATGAAAACATAAAACGCTGATAAATAGCATTTTATGTTTTCAAATGGTGGAGCAGAAGGGACAATTGTCGAACTATTTAGAGGAAGATTTGCGAAAGTTAACTGATCTTCAGGATGTTATTCCATGTACACTGAAAGGTAGAATTGATAATGGATAGCAGTTATTTTGCCTTACTGAGGCTCGACGCAAAATCAATATGAGCTGATTTTCAATCTTTTACATTGATAGGTATTACATGGAGGTGGTGAATCAGTAGCACAAATCTTTAAGTCGGTACCTCAACTCTAACTTTCAATAATTACTAAATAAGTTGATCACTTTAAGAAATTTGGCTTGAGGATTAAAGTTCATTTCAACCAGTGTTAAATGTCACATTGAATATGCTGCGAATGAACAACGTAGTATTCCCAATTTGCACATCGTCATTTTTTAGACCATCTTCTCTTTGTCAGCCAGTTTTCCAATAATATAATCGTAGAAATCTTGAAAGGTTAGGATATTCATAAAATCCTCTCCCTTTACTTTGAAACCGAACCTATCCTCAATTATTACCACCAGATCAACATAATCCAGGCTATCCAGATCAAGGGTGTCTTTAAGATTTGCTTCAGGAGAGATCCTATCCTTATCCACTTCAAATTCTTCGACCAAGAATTCTGATATTTTTTCGATCACTTGTGATGACTTCATAATGCAGTTATATCAGAGAACATTTTACTTATAATTTCACAATTTCATCTATACACTTATTCAATAATTCCATAAAGGGTAGCGGATCTGAATCCGATGTCGAGCTCCAGTGGTGTATCCGAGCTATTTTGGTCTCCAGTTCCACATCATTTTTCACCTTTACCTTTTGTTCCCAAATCGTTTCTCCCCCTTTGTCTGCTATTATGATCTTCAGCACCAGTATTGGTCTTATTTTTATTTTCTTCAGGGAAGCTGCACCTGCACTTACTCCAGAGCTTTTCTGCGACCAAGTCATGTTACAGTACATTTTAATGTAATTGTCGCGCGCTCCCTTTTTTGCCGCCTTGGAGGTTCCCGTTCGAGGATATCCGAATTTGTTGTATTTGATAACGCCTTCCATGGAGTTCAGAGGGAGAAATTTCATTCCCTTCTCAGCACTCAATCTCTTGGTAAGTATTGCATAGGCGCTATCTAGTAGCGTTTGTCTTTGTCTGGTATAATCTTTTCCCATACGGATCTCTCCATCCGTAGGCTGTACCTGATAATCAAAGTAGGACGTGGCTATGGCTTCCTTGGGAATGGACTGCGCATTTGTTTGAAGAGCAAAAAGCAATGTAATAACGGGTATTAGATGTGTAAGCTTCATTATTCTAATTTTAGATGTTTATTATTATTTTTCCTGTTGCTATTATTCTTTTATCGCCTTCGAGTTGATATATATAAATCCCACCGCTTAAATTTCCTCTTTTGAATATTAGCTTATCTGACCTGATGTCTTCAACCCTCTTGACTTCCCTGCCCAAAACATCATGGAGATAGAAAGTGTGCTTCACTCCTCCAGGATTAGAAAATCGCACGGTTGTTTCATTGCTGAAAGGGTTTGGGTAAACACTTACCTGTAGATTATTGCCAATACCATCAATTGCTGCGCATACACTAACATTCACATTAGCGTAAGTAAACGCCAAACATGATCCAGGACCGGGAGGAAGAGTATAAGTAATTGCATGCGTCCCTACTCCTGCAACTGCCGGATCAAAAAGAAAGCCACTGATTCCGTTTCCGGAAAATGTGCCGCCGACAGGACTACCAGTCAAAGTTACTGCGTTATCATTGGTGCAATAACTACTGTCTAAACCAAAAATGAATATTGACCAATTTGGATTGGGCCCAGGTACAACTTGCACTGTAAAATAAGATGTGTCATTACAGCCCGAGACTGAGTCGATGGCAATTAAACTAATAGTTCCGCCAGACATGAAAAATAGCTGCCACACTGTATCTGGAGATGAGCTGAATGTTGTTCCATTATTCTGCCATGTATAATTAGAGGCACCCATGCTCGTATTAATAAAAGTAACAGCACCTCCCGGACATATGCTGGTATCGGAAGCTGAGAAAGAAGAAACTACGGTAATAATGGAAAGGTTGGTGATAAGGATGCTGTCGCAGCCTTTTGTGGTGTATAGAGAATCATAGAAAGTTCCAGCAGCCGTTTGATAAATCCCACCTGCCAACATGCTGTCCCCTTGGCACATCTCAAAGGCTTGACTAATAGTGTGAACTAGATCAATGGTGAGACTGGTGATAATAATACTGTCACAACCTTCAATGGTTGAAAGTGTATCATAATATGTAGCCGCCGAAGATTGGTAATCCCCGCCAAGCAGGATACTATCACCCTGACAGATGCTAGCCGTCGCACTTATCGTAAACACCGTGTTTACAGTCAAATTAATGGGCACTGAAGTGCTATCACAGCCTCCATCAGTTATTTGAACGGTATATGAACCAGCTTGACTAGCGATGTAGCTCGAATCTAACCCTCCCGCAAGTGACACACTATCCAGGTACCACGCGTAGCCGAATCCAGCACCGGTATTCGCGTTGAGCATCACGTTGTCGCCTTGACAAAAAGCTACGGAACCGCTGGGAACTATCGAGGCTCCTGGTGTTATGTCATTAACCGTGATGTTCATTGAAACAGTATCAGCACATAGCCCGGTGTCGGCAATCAATGTAACTGCATATGTTCCTGCTGTTATGAAAACACTTGAAGTGTCGGTCGCTGTGCTAAACGGAATACCGTTTTCAAGCCATTCAAAAACAGTTGTGCCAGAGGTTGTATTAGTGAATGAAATAGAATCATTGATACAGGCCTCGGTGCTACTCGGGCTAAAGGAGGCAAGAACATTGCAGGGTAAGCCAGTACTAAGCCTGGCAACGAAAATGTCGGACAGACCCGAATCATTATTAATAAGCAAAAAAGTATCGCATCCAAATGGAGAGCTTCTGAAATTACCTGCTAAATACAAGTTACCTAAAGTGTCCGTTCCCACTGCAGTTGCATAATCATAACTACTACCGGTTCCTCTTTGAATCCATTCTTGAGTGCCTGAGGCACCGTATTTTGCAACAAAAGCATCGTTATAACCACTCGTGCTGAGAACCGTATCAGCAAATGGAAGGATGGTGCCTTTAAAATTCCCAGCTATATAAACTTCATTAGATGTATCAACTGCTATACCTTGGCTTAATTCATGATGATTACCTAATATTATATCGGCCCATTGAATATTACCAGAAGAATCGTATTTCGCAACAAATGCATTGTAGGAAGTGCCGGTATGGTTTATGGTTATCGTGTCAAAAGTAGTTGAGTCTGATCCTGAGCCACAACATCGCCCCGTAATATAGGCACTACCTGATGCATCGGAGGCAACTGCCATACCTTCTTCGTCCCCAGGTGCTCCGGACCTACGCACCCATTGAATGCTCCCAGAGCTGTCATATTTAGCTAGATAAATGTCAGTTAAACCCAGGCTTGTCAAAGTAATGGTATCGAATGTCACAGTTCCGCTAAAAGAACCCGTTATGAGTAGATTGCTACTTTGATCTATGGCCATATCGTTTGGATAAGCACCAAGGAATTTTACCCATTGTATGTTTCCATTAGAGTCGTATTTCGCCAAAAGCCTTTGCTGTCCTGTAAGGGATAGTTGAATCGTATTAAATGTGACTGTATTCGTTGAAAAGGTTGTTCCATTCGCACTTCCGGTAACGTAAACGTAACCCAGTTCATCAACTACAATATCATATGCTACTTCTCGTTCGGGCCCTTGTCCCTTCCTTACCCATTGTAGTGATCCACCGTTGGTATATTTA
>NVRZ01000239.1 GCA_002401055.1 Bacteroidota bacterium | reverse complement strand
GAAATTAAGGCAATTGATCTGGAATCTACATCGATCACTTTCAGATTAATGGAATCCAATTCCAGCAATAATTCTGTTAGGGCACCTTGTCCTGGTCCAAGCTCCAACACATCGTGATGCACTAGTTTTTCATTTAGAGATCGAACAATTTTTAATGCTGTGTTCTTGTCTGCAAGAAAGTGTTGCCCAAGCGCCTTGTTTGCAGTGTACGATCTCATTAAATACTCTCAAGCAATGTTCGAATAGCCACAAATTTATCTTTGAAGCGCGCCTTGTGTTCCTCTTGTAACTTTGGTGCAAAATTCTTTTCGTAGTCATTGTAATCCTCAATTGTTTCGCAGGTGTATTGAATATTATACGTATTCTGTTCTTCTGCAACAGAAATAAGTTTGAATATGTTCTGTTTAACGAATTTACCAGTCCTCATTACATCAGGAATATGAACTTCTTTCATCCACTTTAACCAATCCTGGGCGATGTCATTTTCAATGCTTATGGTAACGCTATAAATTATCATCCCAATTTATTAATCTACTGTCTCGAGGTCAAAAACATGCTTTGGAATATTCTCCATTTCTCTGAAGTAGTAAGTTGCTCCCCAGCCGTGTACTACTTTTCGGTAGACTGTGGTAATACCGCCCTTTCTTAAAATAATCTTGGTTATCTCCCGGTCATTCTTGGTTTCCTGTTCAACCTTTTTTGCATCTGGAAGATTGGCTTCTTCTGGCGTGCTGACGTATTTTTTATATGAGTTTGTTCTTTCTTCTGCTCGTCTTCTGGCTTCAGCCTGAGCCTTTGCCCTTGCCAGTTTTTTTGCCTCAATATCCTCTGAATTTTGTGCTGATGTGGTATTTTGATCGCTGTCAGCTTTGGCCAATGCAGAGGCTCTTGATTTAGCCGCAGCAGCAGATTTTGCTTTTGCAGCCGCAATTTTGCTATCCTGTTCTGCCCTTTTACTTGCTCCAGCTCTTCTTTCTTCCTCTGCTCTGGCAGATGCTCTAGCTTTTGCTGCTTTGTCTGCCTCCGATTTTGCTGCTGCAGATTTTCGGGCTTCTTCTTCGGCTTTCATTTTAGCTCTCTTGGTTGCATCTTGTTCGGAAGCAATTTGGGCTTCTGCTTCTTTCCTCTCCTCTTCTTTTCTTTTTGCAATGGCAGCTTTTCTGGCATCTTCTGCTGCATTAGCTGCGGCTTTTTTTCTGGCTTCTTCTTCAGCTTTTGCTGAGGCGGTAGCATTTGCATCTTCTTCGGCCTGAGCTTTGGCGGATGCTTTGTCTCGGGCTTCTTGTTCTGCCTTGGCCTTGGCTTCTGATTTCTTCCTCGCTTCTTCTTCCGCCTTCAATTCAGCTTTTTTAGCTTCGTTTTGCTCTGCAGCTATCTTGGCTGCTGCAGCTTTTCTAGCTTCTTCTTCAGCTTTAGCCCTCGCTTCAGCTTTCTTTCGTGCTTCTTCCTCTTTGGCTTTTGACTTCTGCGCTCGTGCTTCCGCTGCTACATCAGCTTTCGCTTTTGCCCGTTGTTCAGCTTCTGCATCGGCCTTAGCTCTTTGTCGAGCCTCTTCTTCCGCCTTCGCTTTTGCTTCAGCCTTCTTGCGTGCCTCTTCTTTTGCAGCAGCTGCAGCTTTGGCTCTTGCTTCTTCTTCGGCCTTCGCGTCAGCAGCAGCTTTCTGTTTCGCTTCATCTTCTGATTTAGCTTTCTCCTCTGCTTTTTTTCTAGCTTGTTCCTCGGCCTTCAGCTTGGCTTCTTGAGCAGATTTAGCTGCATCTGCCTCTGCTTGTTTTCTTGCCTCGTCCTCTTTTTTCACTTTTGCCTTTGCCTTTATCTCATCTTCTGCTTTAGCTACTGCTTTTTTTCTTGCTTCGTCAGCTGCTTTTTTGGCTTGGTCCTCAGCCGCTTTTTTAGCTGCGTCTTCAGCTTTCTTCTTTGCAGCTTCTTGTTTTAATTCTTCTTCGGCTGCCTCTTCCTCATCGTATTTTGCCTGTTCTTCAGCTCTGGCAAGTTCTTCAGCCTTCTTCCTTTCTTCTTCCTCTGCCCTCTCTTCTTCTTTTCTTTTTTCCTCAATTTGATTCATTGCGTCGTCTAATGCCGACCTGATGGATTTGGTATAGTCTGTGTCATAATCAAAATCATCAACCTCAGGATCATATCGTATGATCCCGACGGGTTGATTAAAAACCACTGTATTCACTCCTTCATATTGTTTAAATAGAGTGACGTTAAAAGGATATGGTAAAAAACCATCTGTAAGTCTCTCTTTAGGTGCAACAGTATTAACTGCTATTCTTTTGGTAATATAGCCGGGTTTAATAAATGTAAATAGGTACTCATGACCGAATTCAAGTTCTAGTTCTACTCGTTGCCTGGTAGGGGTTAGTGTTTTGTAAGCTTTTGAGTTTTTGGTGATAATTATTTTCGAACCGCTAAGTTCTCCTCTGTCAATGCGAAATTTTACCGCCATCTCAAGTCCTTCCTGTCCAAAACTAGAAAGCGTTGTGGCCAAAAATAAAATCGCTAATGCGTACCTAACTATAAAAAATCGGTTGACCATTTTAAAGGATGACGATTGTTGTATTGAATAGACTGTCAATTGCAAAAAGGCTGCCAATAATAAACGGGTAAAATTACTCAGATATTACCAAAAGAAAGAAAATTGATGCACTTAATAACGATCCCAAAAGTTATACATTATCTTATCTGTTCTATTAGGAAAATAAATACCTTTGAACGAGGCCTAAAATTAATTCTATGAACAGACTTTTTAAATATTTTTTGGTTGTATTGATAACCATTTCGGGACAACTTTCTTATGCTCAAAATAAGGAATTGAAAGAATCGCTGATCAAGATAAATAACATGCTTAAAGGAATGGCTGAAGTTTCGATTAAGAAGGAGAATTTGGTGGTTAAATTTACTAGAAATGGTGAGTTGTATAGGCAGGATAAGGTAATGATTGATGAGCTAGATGCGAAAATGGTTGAGTATGTTGGGGAGGAAAACGCTGTGGTGCTGCGTTGTTCATCTGATAACGAGGGATGTGTTTTCCGCAATCTCTTTCTTAAAAAGCGAAAAAATTATTACTCCCGGTTAAACATTATTCTTAAGGGTAAAGAAAAAGTAGCAGTTGATTTAACAAAGGAGTTTAAGATATTTTTAGATCTGTATCAGGAGAATTGAACTGGTACGTTAATTGCTAATACAACATTAATAACGACTAATGAAGCATCTTACATTAATATTATGGTTTGCCTTTCTTTGCTTTCAGGGATTGGCACAGAGTGCTGATAGCTTTTATAAAAAGGCTGAAGTGAAGTCCAATACGGGACAATATGCAGCAGCGATACTGTTGTACACCAGGGCTATAAAGGTTGATCCTAAATTTATTAAAGCATACTATAAGAGGGGCTTTGCGCATAGCATATTGAAGGATTATGGCTCTGCCGTAAAGGACTATTCTATGGTAATATCTAAAAACCCCAAACATACCTGGTCGTATATCAGTCGCGGCAGTTCCTACAACAAATTGAAAAAGTTTGATTTGGCAATGGTAGACTTTGATAAGGCTATTGAGATAGATCCAACGAATCAGGAAGCTTATAACAACAGGGGTTGGGCGAAGCTTGGATTAGACGACAAAAAAGGCGCTTGCAAAGATTGGAAGAAGTCTAAGAAAATGGGTAACGGTGAGGCTAAAATCATCTTGGATAATAATCATTGTAAATAGTTTAAATAGAATTATTATGGTTTCAAAGTTAATAATGGGGAGTGTGGTAGCAGTTGGATTAATGTTGTTGATTGTTATTGATCATGATCAGGCCACGGCAGAAAGAGATTGGAACGAGTGTGTGACGAAGTATGATTCTAAATGGGGATCGCATTGTAAGAATTGCGCGATGGACGGTGACACGTACAAGGTTATGCTACGCAATACGTGTACTGAAAATATTGATGTTTTATGCTGCGTACAGGAGAAATATAAGAATTGGAAATGCTATACCTACAACAATCTAGCCGCACAGGACACTTTGTATGGGTATGCCTGTCAGGGCAATGGAAAGTACTTGGTTTGGGCTAAAAAAGCTGGTGATACACAAATCACGTTCCCTACTGTGCAACAAGTTAATTCGGACTACGCGGATTAATTAACCTTATCTCCTCTCAGTAATCTAAACTTTTTTCTGGCCTCTACAACATACAGGCTGCCAGGAAATGTTTCCAGCAGGTCTTGGTAAAGCTCCATTGCCTTCTCCTTGTCTTTGAAGTGTAGCTCGTACATTAGTGCTAGTTGGAATAATGCGTTGTCACCAAGGATGTCGCTTAAATGAGAAGCGATGATGAGCTGAAGTTGAGCAGCCGCTTTTTCATAGTGCCGGCCCTTCAGATAGATTTCGGATTTTTTATAATATATTTCATCAGTTAGACTATGTCCTGGAAAGGAAGTCAGAATTGAATCCAGTTTAACGATAGCTGAGCTGTCCTTATTTTGAAAATGCAAGAGCTCTGCAGCTGCATAAATGAACAAAGCCTCTGTCGTTGTATCCAATGCGGTGTTATCTGAAATCAGCAGTGACAGCTCCATCGCATCATTTGCTATTAACTTGGAGGTTGATGCTTTTAAAACGTCCAACTGAGCCTGTGACCATTTAAATTCTCCTTTATAGAAGTACAGTCTGGCTTTCTTAAATTTAGCTTCATGTCCAATAGGATCATGCTTAAAAGATTTTTCAACTTGCGAATAGTAAAGCGAGGCCTCCCAGACCTCTCCTGTCAGAAGCAGAATATCCGCCAATTCAATTTTGCAAGTAGCTTTGTCTTTTGACTTAATTCGAGGCATAAGAATGATTTCTTCCAATATTAAAACTGCTTCATTGGAATTATTGAGATAAAACGCTTTCAAATGAGCTTGGCCTCGAAGCAGTGGTATTGTTCTGGCATTTTTGCCCAATTCATTAATGGTCAATAAATAGCCCTTTTCGAGATCTCTTAAGTCTTGATTTGTATAACTACTGCTAGTAATTTTGGTATTGATAACATCCATCATCTCAATTCTGCTACTGGTGTAGTAAATGCTATTTTTACCTTTCTCACCTACGTATTTATAACAGTTTATAGCAACATCGTAATATGCGCTATTGGCACTGAGTTTGGCAAGATCCATGATGCGCTTGCCATTCTCTTTTAATCGCCTGTCTAAGGCTTTGGCAAAGGTGAATGCTGAGCCAAAATCTTTGTTTTGGAGATAATACCAGATCAACATCTCTGAAAAGACATGCTGTCCTGGATATTTTTGAACGCTTGTCATTAGCAGGTTTTTGAGTTTTGAGGCGTTCTTATTGTCTTTCTCTTCAAAAACACGGTACTGCAGTATGTTCTGGACCTGTCTTAAATAAGAGGGATCATCTAGCAGTAGATCGAGATATTCCTGAACCATTAAATTAAACTTGCCTGCGCGAGAATAAACATTGGCAAGCTCCAAATGAAAGAGGTATGTACCTCTCAATGACTTTCGTCCT